>JAEZFI010000014.1 GCA_023437745.1 Actinomycetes bacterium | reverse complement strand
TCGCGCCCCCGAACTGCGAGCCCGCCTCGACGGGCTCGAGCCGCGAGGAGCAGCCGGCGCGGCGAGGGCGGCGGGCGCCACCGGCCCGGTCGCCCACCTGCGCGCCCAGGGCGTCACGGTCACCCATGGCACGGTCGTGGCGGTGCGGGAGGTCGATCTCACCCTCGACGGCGGCACGGTCGTCGCCCTCATGGGTCGCAACGGGTCCGGGAAGTCCTCGCTGCTCTGGGCGCTCCAGGGCACGGGTCCGCGACGATTGGGCACGGTCGAGGTGGAGGGCCAGGACCCCGGGTCGATCCCCCCGGCGGCGGCGCGGCGACTGGTCGGGCTCGTCCCGCAGACGCCGGCCGACCTCCTGTACCTCCCGACCGTCGACCAGGAGTGCCGCCAGGCCGACCGCGAGTCCCAGCGGGAGCCGGGGACGTGCCGACGGCTCCTCGACGAGATCGTCGGCGGCCTGCCCGGCGACCGCCACCCGGCCGACCTCTCGGAGGGGCAGCGGCTGGCGCTCGTCCTGGCGATCCAGCTCACCGCAGCGCCCCGGGTCATGCTCCTGGACGAGCCCACACGTGGGCTCGACTACCACGCCAAGGAGCGCTTCGGCGCCGTGGTCCGGCGCCTGGCCGACGCAGGGGCGGCGGTCGTCGTCTCCACGCACGACGTCGAGTTCGCCGCCGCGGTCACGGACCGCGTCGTCGTCATGGCCGAGGGCGAGGTCGTCGCCGACGGACCCGCCCACGAGATCATGGTCGCCTCGCCGTCGTTCGCCCCGCAGGTCTCGAAGGTGCTCCAGCCGGCGCCCTGGCTCACGGTCGCGGAGGTGGCCGACGCCCTCGCGCGCCGCGTCCCCACGAGCGAGGTCGCCGATGGCTGAGCTCACCGCCGCCGCGCCGCGGCCCCACCGCGTCGTCCCCGTCCGGCTCCGATCGCTCGTCACCCTCACCGTGGTCTCGATCACCGGGCTGGCGATGTTCCTGTGGCCCCTCGTCGTCCAGCCCGTCGCCGGGGTCGCGCACCACCGCGACGCCGTGTTCGTGTTCGTCCTGACGCTGCCCGCGCTCGTGCTGCTCGTGCTCAGCGAGCTGAGCGACGGGGTGATGGATTCGAAGGCGCTGGCGATGTTGGGCGTGCTGTCCGCGCTCGGCGCAGCCCTCCGCCCCCTCGGCGCGGGCGTCGGCGGGGTGGAGCTGATCTTCTTCCTGCTCGTGCTCGCCGGCCGGGTCTACGGACCCGGGTTCGGCTTCGTCCTGGGCTCGACGACGATGTTCGCCTCGGCGCTGCTCACCGGCGGGGTCGGCCCCTGGCTGCCGTTCCAGATGCTGGCCGCCTCGTGGGTCGGCTTCGGCGCCGGGCTGCTCCCCCGCTGCCGCGGCCGGGTGGAGATCGGGTTGCTCACCTTCTACGGCGTCGTGTCGGCGTTCGCCTACGGGTTCCTCATGAACATGTGGTTCTGGCCGTTCACCGCGGATCCCGACACGCAGATCGCCTTCGTCCCCGGCGGCGCCGTGCTCGACAACCTGCGGCGGTTCTTCCTCTTCACCGTCGCGACGTCGACGCTCGGCTGGGACCTCGGCCGGGCGATCACCAACGGACTGGCCATCGCAGCGATGGGCACGCCGGTGCTCCTGGCGCTCCGCCGCGCCTCACGCCGCGCCGCCTTCTCGGCCCCGGTGACCTTCCGTGACGGTTCTGTCGCGTAGGCCGTGACGCCTGCGTCACGCCCTACGCGACAGAACCTGGACCACCGTCAGACCAGGTGGTCGACGAACTTCTCGAGCTGGCGCAGGTTGCGGCACTCGAACGTGCCGTCGGCGTGGGTGCTGTACTCCCCCACGATCGAGTCGCCGGTGTCCCAGTACGACTTCGGCTCGGGGTTCAGCCAGTAGACGTGGCGGGCCCGGTGACGGATCTCCTTGATGACCCAGCTCTGCGACGAGTGGTAGTTGTTCCGGGCGTCGCCCAGGATCAGCACCGTCGTCTTGGGTCCGATCTCCTTGCCCCACTTCTGCCAGAACACCTCGAAGGCGTGCCCGTAGTCGGAGTGCCCGTCGACCCACACGACGTCCGCCTCGGTGTTGACCCGGTGGATCGCCTCGACGATGTCCTCGGTGCCCTCGAAGAAGCGGGTGACCTCGTCGATGCCGTCGATGAACGTGAACGCCCGCACCTTCGAGAACTGGTTCGAGATCGCGTACACGAGGTGGAGCGTGAACCGGGCGAACGCCGCCACCGAGCCGGAGATGTCGGCGATGACGAAGATCTCGGGCTTGTGCGGACGCGGGTACTTGAACTTGGGCTCCGCCGGGACGCCGCCGTAGCTCAGCGAGTGCCGGACCGTGTTGCGGAAGTCGAGCGGGCCCTTGCGGCCGTGGCGGCGCTTGCGGGCGAGGCGCACGGCGAGCTTCCGCGTCAGCGGGTAGATCGCCTGGCGGAGCATCTTCATCTCGTCACGGCTGGCGTGCATGAAGTCGATGTCCTCGGGGAGCGGCTTCCGCAGCGTCTTGGCCATGGCCTCGACGCCCCGATCCGCCACGAGCCGGCGACGGATCTCCGACTCGATCTCCTTCTTGAGCTGCTCCAGGCGGTGCTCGTACTCGTCGTGCTCGAGACGCTCCTCGAGCGGCGTCAGCGGCTCGGGCGCGTTCTCCCTGGCCTGCTGCATCAGGCGTTCCATCACGCCGTCCAGGTCGAGGTTCCGCAGCGTCCGGTAGAGGTAGTACGTGCCGCCCACGGGGCGACCGGGCTCCATGCCGGCGAAGCGCTTGACCGACTGCCGGGCGACCGCCCGCATCATGGCGTCGTCGCCCCGCATGAGCGACTGGTAGAGCATCTCGGCCAGCTCCTCGGGGCTGAGCTGATCACCGCCCCCCGCACCGCTCATCTGGCCTTCGCCGCCCTGGCCGGCCATCTGCTCGAGCTCGTCGAGCAGCTCCTGGGGCAGGTCGGACAGGTCGGCGTCGCCGATGGCGTACTCGCGGCCCCGGAGGGAGAAGTAGACCTCGAAGACCGTCTCGAAGCTGCGCCAGTGGGCGTTGTTCTTCACGAGCGTGGCGGCGAGCGCGTACTTGAAGGCGGCGCGGTCCTCGAGCGGGATGTGCGTGATCGCCTCCATCGCGTCGAGGTGCTCGGTGAGGCTGACCGGCAGGCCCGCCTCGCGCAGCTCGTTGATGAAGCCGCCGATCAGCTCCAGCATCGGCCCGCCCGTGGCGGCGACGGCCGCGTCCGTCACTACGACCTCACCGTTCGCAGCCGTCCCGCCGACATCAGGACAGCCCCGCCTTGGCGACCGAGCTGGACTCGGTCGAGAACTCCTTCACCGCCTTCGCGATGTCGGACTGGTACTTCAGCAGGATGTTCACCGTGCTCGTGGCGACGTCGGCGTCGATCTTCTGGATGCCGAGCAGCACGAGGGTGCGCGCCCAGTCCAGGGTCTCCGAGACCGACGGGCTCTTCTTCAGCTCCAGCTGACGGATCGACCGGACGATGCGCGCGACCTGGTCCGCGAGCGAGTCCGTGATCCCGGGCACCTTGGTGAGCACGATCTCCCGCTCGCGCTCCATGTCCGGGTAGTCGATGTGCAGGAACAGGCAGCGACGCTTGAGCGCCTCGGAGAGCTCGCGGGTGTTGTTCGAGGTGAGGAACACGAGGGGGATCTGGCGCGCCTCGATCGTGCCCAGCTCGGGGATCGACACCTGGTAGTCGGAGAGGATCTCGAGGAGCAGCGCCTCGGTCTCGACCTCGACCCGGTCGACCTCGTCGATCAGCAGGACCACCGGATCCGTGGCACGGATCGCCTCGAGCAGCGGGCGGGTCAGCAGGAAGTCGTCGGAGAAGATGTTCTCCTCGATCGCCGTCCAGTCGGACGTCTCGTCGTTCTTGGTGGCCTGGATGCGGAGGAGCTGCTTCTTGTAGTTCCACTCGTACAGCGCCTTGGACTCGTCGAGCCCCTCGTAGCACTGCAGACGGATGAGCCGGCTGTCGGTGATCTCGGCGACGGACTTCGCGAGCTGCGTCTTGCCGGTGCCGGCCGGACCCTCGACGAGGATCGGCTTCTGCAGCCGGTCCGCCAGGTAGACGATGCCGGCGATGCCCTCGTCCGAGAGGTAGTCGACGTTCCGGAGGCGGTTCCTGACCTCCTCCACCGAATCGAATCGGTAGTCGGTGCGCTCGGAGGAGGTCTCTACAACGGCCATCGGGTCAGGCTACTGGCGCACTTGACCGCTCGGTCAATCGACTTCGGGGCCGCCACCGACGTGGCGATGGGACAGGGCGGGTGTCAGCCCTGCTCGGGCAACCGGCCACGCTGGGCCACCACGAAGGCGGCACCCAGTGCCAGCAGCAGCACACCGGCGACGATCAGGCCGTTGATCCCACCGGGACCGGTGAGCGCCAGGACCTGGCCGCCCTCGGTGCCGGCCGGGGCCGCCGCCGGGGGCTGGCGGACCGTGGCGATGCCCTCGACCGCAGCGGGAGGCGTCGACGTCGGGGCGACGCTGACGGGCGGCGCGGTGGTCGTGGTGGTCACCACGGTGGTGGAGCCGAGCACGGTCGGGGTCGGCTCGAAGATCGTGCTGGTCGTGGGCGTCGTGGCGCAGGGGCTGACACCGAAGTGCATCAGTGCCGTCGACGGGAAGAGCAGCGGGCCGTGCATCACGCCGAAGTCGGGGTGGATCGGCGACGGCGTCGAGCCCGTCAGTACGTCGAACTGGACGGGCTCACAGCCCTTGGTGAACGTGATCACCGTGGTGCCGGCCTCGTCGAGCGTGAAGGACTTCACCACCGCGAGGTTCTGCGGCCACGAGCCACCGGCGGACGGCATGGAGTAGATGGCCGCCTTCACCTCGATGGGGTTGCAGAAGTCGGTCTGCAGGTTGACCGTCACGACGAAGTTCGTCGCGGTGTCCTCGACGTCGGCGGTCAGGTCGCCGGTCTGCCGGGACGAACCGGGGTCCACGCAGGGGGTGGTCGCACCGGAGAGCGTCTGGACGATGGTCACGTCGTCCTCGGTCGGCGCAGCACCGGCCGTGCCGGACGAGAACGCGAGCAGGGCGGTACCGAGGACGGCGACCCCGGTGACCAACGCCCGGACACCGGTGAACCGGCGACCGGTTCGGCGCGCCGCGCCCGTCGATGTCCCCTGACCGTTCGGCCGCTCGCCCATTCGTTCCTCCATCCGCCCAGTCGGCACTGCGCGCCCCGCCGGGCGCCGTTGGGGCCACGTGTACCCGCATCTGGGTCACGTCATACCTACCCCTATGGACACAGACGTTGCCACATTCTTCGCTCGCATACCATCTGAGGCGTGTGGCCCGACTACACCGCCCTCTCGACCGACCCGCGGGAGGTGCCAGGGCTCGTCCTGCCCGACGCTGCCCCGATCCCACGCGAGCCGGCCGACGCCACTGCCGCGAGCGACGTGCGCGTCGTCGACCGGGGCGAACCACTCGCCGAGGTCAGCCGTCACCAGGCCGTCAACGCGTACCGGGCTGTGTCGTGGCCGGGCGCGACCGACGCCGTCTGGCTGCGCGAGGGCGTCGTCGAGCGGCTCGACGTCGCGGCGAAGGGGCTCCCGCCCGGCTACGGGTTCGCGATCTACGACGGGTGGCGATCCCCGGAGACCATCCGAGCGCTCCACGACCACTACTACGGCCCGGGCTCGACGCTGGCACCCGGCTTCCTCGCCGACCCGGACGATCCCGACGTGGTGCCCCCGCACCTCACCGGCGGCGCGGTGGACCTGACGCTCGCGTGGGAGGGCACCCCGCTCGCCCTCGGCACGCCGTTCGACGACTTCACCCCTCGGGCCCACCTCCGGGCGCTCGAGGACTCGCCCGGCGAGGAACCGTCACGCTCGCTGCGGCGACTGCTGCACGAGGTGATGGTCGACGCCGGGTTCGCGCCCTTCGACCTCGAGTGGTGGCACTACTCGTGGGGTGACCAGGCGTGGGCGTGGGGGGCGGGGGGGGGGG
>JAEZFI010000147.1 GCA_023437745.1 Actinomycetes bacterium | reverse complement strand
ACCGCCGGACGCCCCGGGCCGGTGGACCGTCGGGCGGAGCCCCGCGACGTCGCCGCCGACCGTTCCGGGCACTGTGGCGTCGGTTCCCCTTCGGCGGGCTCCTCGTCGTGGTGGCGATGGTCGGTGGGGTGTTCCACCTCATCAACGGCGTCGAGGTGCCCGAGGCCGCCACGCCGGCGGAGACCTCGATCGTCTGCCTGGCCGACGTGCCGGCAGGGGAGTGCGGCATCAACAACTCGGTCGCGCAGTTCAGCTCGGCGGAGAACCGGGTGCAGGTCGACTACGAGGACCTGCCGCCGGTGCTGATCCGCGCGGTGATCGCAGCGGAGGACCGGCACTTCTTCGAGCACAGCGGCGTGGACCCGGTGGGCATCGCCCGCGCCCTCTTCCGGGCGGCGACGAACACCTCCGAGTCGACCCAGGGCGCGTCGACGATCACGCAGCAGTACGTGAAGGTCGTCTACCTCACCAACGAGCAGTCCCTCGGCCGGAAGCTGAACGAGGCCGCCATGGCCATCCAGCTCGAGCGCCAGCTCTCCAAGGAGGAGATCCTCGAGCGCTACCTCAACGAGGTGTACCTGGGGCGTGGCGCGTACGGGGTGGAGGCCGCTGCGCAGGCGTACTTCGACGTGACGGTCACCGACCTCACGCTGCCCCAGGCCGCGCTCCTGGCCGGGCTGCTGCGGGCTCCCGAGCGGGCCGATCCGTCGAGGGCACCCGAGGAGGCGAAGCGTCGGCGGCGGACGGTGCTCGCCGGCATGCGCACCATGGGCCTGATCACCCAGGCCGAGTCCGACGCGGCCAACGAGGAGCCGTTCGAGGGCAACGTCGTCCCCCGCACGACCAAGAAGAACACCCGCGTCGACCGTGAGTTCGGCGCCGTGGGCGGCGAGTACATCGCCGAGTGGGTGCGGCGACAGCTGTCGGCGCCGCCGTTCGGCGCCGCGCTCGGGATCGACGAGACCTCGCTGTACGACGCCGGCCTGCGGATCTACCTGACGATCGACCCGGAGAAGCAGAAGACCGCGAGCCAGGCCGTGAACTCGCAGCTGGTGGGCGAGGCGGACCCCTCCGCCGCGTTGGTGTCGATCGACGAGCACGGTCGGGTCGCCGCGCTGATCGGCGGCCAGAACTTCGGCGCGGACCAGGTGAACCTGGCGCTCGGCCCCGAGTACGGCGCCAGCGGTCGCCAACCGGGGTCGACCTTCAAGCCGATCGCGCTCGCAGCGTTCATCGAGGCGAACAAGTCGATCCAGTCCGTCTACGAGGCACCCGCGACCAAGGTGTTCCCCCGGGCGAACGACGGGCAGGACTGGGAGGTCTCCAACTACGACAAGGAGGACCTCGGCTGGATGACCGTCGAGCGGGCGACCTGGCACTCGTCGAACACCGTGTACGCCCAGCTCACGCAGACCATCGGGCCGAAGGCCGTCACGGACATGGCAGCGAAGCTCGGCATCACCTCGCCGCTGCGGGCCGTCGCGTCGACCGCGCTCGGGACCAGCGAGGTCTCGGTCATGGACATGGCAGTGGCGTACTCCACGTTCGCCAACCACGGCGAGAAGGTGCAGCCGTACGTGATCAGCCGGGTCGAGAGCGCGTCGGGCAAGGTCCTCTACGAGGCGCCCGAGCCCGCCCGGGAACGGGTCATCTCCCCGGAGGTGGCGGACACCGTGACGCAGGTGCTGCGCGGCGTCATCGACTCGGGGACGGGGCGCACGAACGCCAAGCTGAAGCAGTCGGCGGCCGGGAAGACGGGCACGACCGACGAAAGCCGCGACGCCTGGTTCGCGGGGTACACGTGCCACCTCACCACCGTCGTGTGGATGGGCTACCCGGGAACCCCGTCGCCGATGGTCGACCCGACGACCGGCAAGGGCGTCACCGGTGGCGGGCTGCCGGCGAAGATCTGGCGGGCCTACATGGACCCCTCGATCGCCAACCAGGAGAAGTGCACCTACCGCGAGATCGACGCGGGCACCGACGTCGTGAACCCGGAGCTCAAGGCGGGCCCGCCGACGACCACGATCGTCCCGACCGTCGAGACCCCTCCGGCGACGGAGGAGACGCAGCCGGGTCAGGGCGAGCAGGGCTCGACGCCGTCGGGGACGGCGACCACGACCGCGCCGCCCGTGAACCAGGTGGCCGGGCCGGGCTGACCGGCGCGGCCCGGGTGCGACTCGTCGGGGTCCGTCGCCGGGTGCTCAGAGGGTGGCGTGGGGGTAGGTCGCCCGGCAGCTGGCGCACCAGCCCTCGACCTCGTCGACCTCGTCGATCGCCTGCGTCCCGTCGTCGGCCGTCCGCACGTAGACGCGGTGGACCGGGGTGAGGTCCTCGTCGTCGCGGCCGCAGCTCCCGCAGCGCGCCGTCTCCGAACCGTCCATGCCGGGAGGTTACCGGGAGGGGCCGGCAGCCTCACGGGCGGGCGACGCAACGCCGGGGGGCCTGGGAAGATTCCCGCGTCGGCGCTGGTCATCGCGAGGGACTGCGTCGTACCATCAGGGCAACGGCCGGCAGCCGAAGGGCGCTGGACCAACCAGGAGGTCCCTCATGGGAGACACTCGTTCCAAGGTCACCGTCCCGTCGGTGCGCGCCCACAAGCGCGTGGCCGGGGCGGATCCGCTCGTGATGGTCACGGCGTACGACGCTCCGAGCGCCCGGATCGCCTCCGAGGCCGGTGCGGACATGATCCTCGTCGGGGACTCCCTGGCGATGGTCGTCCTGGGCTACGAGGACACCCTCCAGGTCACGATCGACGACATGGCCCACCACACGGCTGCCGTGGCCCGGGCCAAGCCGCACAGCCTGATCGTGGGCGACCTCCCGTGGATGAGCTACCACGTGTCGGTCGACGACACGGTGCGCAACGCCGCCACGCTGGTGCGGGCCGGCGCCCAGTGCGTGAAGCTCGAGGGCGGGGCCAAGCGCGTGGCGATGGTCGAGGCCATCGTCGACGCGGAGATCCCCGTGATGGGCCACATCGGCCTGACCCCGCAGTCCGTCCACGCCATGGGCGGCTTCAAGGTGCAGGGCCGCCAGACCGAGGCGGCGCTCGCCCTGGTGAACGACGCGAAGGCGCTCCAGCACGCCGGCTGCTTCGCCCTCGTGATCGAGGGCGTGCCGAACGAGGTGGCCGACATGGTCACCCGTGCCCTCGACATCCCGACCATCGGCATCGGTGCCGGCCCCGGCTGCGACGGGCAGGTGCTCGTGTGGCACGACCTGCTGGGCATCGAGGACCGGGTGGCGCCGAAGTTCGTGCGCCGGTACGCCGACCTCCGATCGGCGTCGGTGGACGCCGTGGCCGCCTACGCCGCCGACGTCCGCGCCGGGGCGTTCCCGGGCGAGGCCGAGTGCTACCACCTCAGCGCCGAGCAGTCCGAGGCGATGGCCCTGTACGGCTCCACCGCCGCCTGACGCCCGCCGCCCCGCCCCAGCCCCCGTTCTGTGTGGTGGATCGCGCCAGTTCTGGCGCGTCCTACGACACAGAACGCTGCGACGGGGGCGACCTCGCGGCGCTGTCACAGGGGCGCGCGAGGCTCTCGATGTGGAGCTGACAGGAGGTCGGCACTATCGTCGAACGGTCTCACCAACACCCTGCCCCGAAGGCCGGGGCCCTGCCGTCCGACGGGCGCAGGTCCACAGGGAGGTACTGAATGCGCGCGTACGAGCTGATGGTCATCATCGACTCCGAGGTCGACGATGCCGGGGTCACGGCGGTCAACAACCGGATCACCGAGCTGGTGACCGCTGACGACGGCTCCGTGGCCACCACGGATCTGTGGGGGAAGCGTCGCTTCGCCTACCCCATCAAGCACAAGCTCGAGGGCATCTACGTCGTCCACGAGATCGTGACGCCGGCGTCGAACCTCGACGAGACCGATCGCTTCCTCCGGCTCGCGGACGACGTCGTCCGCCACAAGATCATCCGACTGCCCGACGCCGAGGCCACCAAGCGCGGCCTCTTCGGCGAGTCGTCGGCTGACTGAGAGGAACTGAGATGGCCAACGGGAACACCGTCACGCTGATCGGGAACGTCACCCGCGACCCCGAGCTCCGCTTCACCGCCACCGGCTCCGCCATGGCCACCTTCGGGTTGGCCGTGAGCCGTCGGTGGCAGAACCGGCAGACCAACGAGTGGGAAGAGCAGACGTCGTTCATCGACGTGGTCTGCTGGCGGGAGCTGGGCGAGAACGTCAGCGAATCCATCACCAAGGGCACGCGCCTCATCGTGACCGGCCGCCTCGAGCAGCGCTCGTGGGAGACCGAGAACGGCGAGAAGCGGTCCAAGGTCGAGGTCGTGGCCGACGAGGTCGGCCCGTCCCTGCGCTGGGCGTCCGCCCAGGTGAACAAGAACGAACGCCGTGACGGCGCCGGTGGTGGCGGCGGCATGGGTGGCGGTGCGCCGGCTCCGGCCGAGCCGCCTGCTGGTTACAACTACGACGAGGAGCCGTTCTGATGAAGGCCAAGGCGAGCCGCTCGAGCAGCAAGTCGTCGCGTGAGTCCACGCGGCGGGTGAAGAAGAAGACCAGCATCCTGATCCAGGAGAAGGTCGAGTACGTCGACTGGAAGGACGTGAACCTGCTCCGCCGGTTCATGTCGGACCGCGCCAAGATCCGGGCCCGCCGGGTCACGGGCAACGACACCCAGCAGCAGCGCGAGATCGCCCAGGCGATCAAGCTGGCCCGCGAGATGGCCCTGCTGCCCTACACCAGCCGGGTCACCACCCAGCGGGGCCGGCCGCGTCGTGACGACGACGACCGTCGCCCGCGCCGCGAGGATCGCGAGGCCCCGTCCGAGTCCACCGAGGAGTTCGCACCCATCGCCGAGGGCGAGGGCGGCGACGACGCGGCGGCCACCGAGGAGGTGTCGGCATGATCCCGCAGAAGGTCGTCCTCCGCGGCAACGTCGAGGGCATCGGCAAGCGCGGCGACATCGTCGAGGTCGCTGCCGGCTACGCCCGCAACTTCCTGGTGCCCCGTGGCCTGGCCTTCCCGGCCACGCCCGGTGCCGAAGGCCAGGCCGAGGCGATGCGTCGCCGCCGGATCCTCAAGGACACGAAGGATCGCGAGTCCGCGCAGGAGATCGCCAAGTTGCTCGTGTCGACGCCGGTGAAGGTCTCGGCCCGCGCCGGCGAGGGCGGAAAGCTGTTCGGCTCCATCACTGCGAGTGACATCGTCGCGGCGGTGCAGTCGCAGACCGGCGTCGAGTTGGACCGCAAGACGATCCGTCTTGTCGACCACATCAAGTCGGTCGGCAGCCACCAGGTCGGCGTGCACCTGCACGCCGAGGTCGAGTTCCCGATCACCGTCGAGGTCTCGGGCTCCTAGCCGACCGCGGCGCCGTCGCGCCGGGCTCACCACGAAGCGCGCGATCCCTGCTTCGACGCGCCCTGACGCAGGTCCACTGTCCACAGGTCGTCCACAGGAAGATCCCCAATGATTCTCGGGGTTGTCCTCTGGTTGCCCACAAGTGAAGCCAGGGAGGATGTTGGTCCATGGCGGAACCGATGAGAGCCCTCCCCGGCGGCGCAGCGACACGCGTCCCGCCCCACAACCTCGACGCGGAGGAGTCCCTCCTCGGGGCGATGCTCCTCCGGTCCCAGGCGATCGCCGACGCGATCCAGCTGGTCCGGTCGACCGACTTCTACAAGCCGGCGCACGCGCACATCTTCGAGGCGATCTCGTCGCTCTACGGCGCGGGTGAGCCGGTCGACCCCGTCACGGTGGCCGAGGAGCTGAAGCGAGCCAGCCTCCTCGAGGTCATCGGCGGGCCCGCGGTGCTGCTCAGCATCCAGGCGCGCACGCCGGCCGTGTCGAACGCCGCGCACTACGCCAAGATCGTCGAGGAGAACTCGCTCCTCCGCCGCCTCATCACCACGGCCGGCGAGATCGCCGAGCTCGGCTACCACCCGCCCGGTGAGGTGGCCACCACGGTCGACCAGGCCGAGTCGATGATCTTCGAGATCGGCCAGCACCGCTTCTCGGACTCGCTGGTGCAGGTGCACGACCTCCTCGACGACAGCCTCAGCCGTCTCGAGTCGCTGTACGACCGGAAGGAGGCGATCACCGGGACGCCGTCGGGCTACCACGACCTCGACAAGCTGATGTCGGGCCTCCAGCCGAACGCGTTGATCGTCGTCGGCGCCCGACCCGCCATGGGCAAGACGGCGTTCGCGCTGGGCGCCGCCACCAACGCGGCGATCCGGTCGGGCAAGCCCGTCATGTACTTCTCGCTCGAGATGGCGCACCTCGAGCTCACCCAGCGTCTCCTCTCGGCCGAGGGCCGCATCGACGCCACGCACCTGCGCAACGGCCAGCTCACCGAGACCGACTGGGACAAGGTGACGACGGCGATCAACAAGCTCGTCGACGCGCCGCTCTGGATCGACGACAACCCGAACACCACGGTCATGGAGATCCGGGCCAAGGCCCGACGGCTCAAGAGCAAGGTCGGCGACCTCGGGCTGATCGTGATCGACTACCTCCAGCTGATGACCGGTCGGGCCAACGCCGAGAGCCGCCAGGTCGAGATCTCCGAGATGTCGCGTGGCCTGAAGATCCTCGCCCGCGAGCTGGAGACCCCCGTGATGGCCCTCTCGCAGCTGTCACGTGGTCTCGAGATGCGGGCCGACAAGCGACCGATGCTCGCCGACCTCCGTGAGTCCGGCGCCATCGAGCAGGACGCGGACGTCGTGATGTTCCTGTACCGCGACGAGATCTACAACCCCGACACCGCCGACAAGGGCACGGCCGAGGTCATCGTGGCGAAGCACCGGAACGGGCCGACCGGCGTCTGCCGCCTCGCGTTCCTCGACTACTGCACGCTCTTCGCCAACATGGCGAAGGCGAACGGCTGACGCTTCGTCAGTAGCTCCCGCGCAGCAGGCGCCCGTAGCCCTTGGCCTTGCCGACCTCGGGGGTGAGCTCGTGCCCGTCCCACGCGAGCCGGCCGTTGACGAGCACGGCCCGCACGGCTGCGTCGTTGCGACGCACCAGCCGACGGAGTCCCGGGAAGCCCGGCATCGGGTGCTCGTGCAGCTCGTCGAGCGAGCCGTCGAGGCCACGTGGGTCCACGACGACCACGTCGGCGCGCCCCCCGGGGCGGAGGTGTCCGGCGTCGACGCCGAGGTAGTCGCCCAGCTCGCCGGTGAGGCGGTGGACCGCCCGCCCGATTGACATGAACGGCCGGCCCTCCCGCTCGGCGACCGCGGCGAGGCGGAGCAGGTGCAAGGGGAAGTTGTAGAAGCCCATGTTGCGGAGGTGCGCCCCCGCGTCCGAGAAGCCGATCAGGACCTGGTCGTGGGCGGCGATCCACTCGAGCTCACGTGGGCGGTCGTTGGCGATGACCGTGTGCCAGCGCAGCTCGGTGCCGTGCTCGGCGATCAGGTCGATGAAGCAGTCGAGCGGGTCCTGCCCGTGAGCCGCAGCGACCTCGGCGAAGCTCCGGCCCACGATCGACGGGTCGGGCGCCCCCATGATCCGGGCCTCCCGCAGGTTCCGGTGGTACACCCGCCCGGCGAACTTGTCGGTCCACTGCGACCGGAACCGCCGGCGCCAGCCGGGCTCGGTCATCAGCTCACCGCGCACCGCTCGGTCCAGGTGCAGCGCCTCGGTCCCGGCACCCAGCTCCTCCATGATCGGGTTCTCCAGCCCGTCGATCCACATGTCGAACACGTTCGGCAGCGACTGCATGCGGAGGTCGACCCCGAGCAGCCGGCGGGCGCTCGTCAGGAACGCACCGAGCATCTTGTGGGTGCCGCGCATCGAGACGGTGTCCGCCATCGAGATGAGCATCGTGCGCAGCGGGTCGTGCCCGACCTTCGAGGCGATCGCCGCGAACAGGGCCAGGTTCCATCGCGTCTGGATGTTGGGGACGGCCTGGAAGATCGCGCCGCGCTCCCGGACGGGTCCCACCAGCTGGCGGTACTCGCGCCAGCCGGCGAACACCGACGGGGTGGGGCGGCTGCGGTACCGCGTGCCGTCCAACTTGTCCCACGGCAGGGTGTTGATCGAGAGGCCGAGGTAGCCGGCGTCCAGTGCATCGGCGACGATCCGCGTCATCCGATCGAGCTCGGCGGCGGTCGGCGCGGTGCTCTCGTCGACCGAGCGGCCGAACCCCATGACGTGAGCCCGCAGCGCCGAGTGGCCGAGCAGCGACACGACGTTCGGACCGATCGGGAGCGTGTCGAGGTGGTCGAGGTAGCCCGCCGGAGCGTCCCAGTCGACGATGCGCTCGAGCATCGGGAGGACCTCGTCGCGGGGGATCCCCTCGACGCGGCAGAACATGTCGGCGAGGTCCTCCGGCTCGCCGACCGCGAACGACAGCCCGCACGACCCGATGAGCACGGTGGTGACGCCATGGCGCAGGGACTCGCCCAGCGCCGGTGCGAACTCGAGCTCGGCGTCGTAGTGGGTGTGGACGTCGACGAACCCAGGGGTGACCCAGCAGCCCGTGGCGTCGATCCGCTCGGCGTCCGGGGGAACCTGGCCGGCGGGCCCGATGGACCGGACGGTGCCGTCCTCGACGACGACGTCGGCGACCCGTCCCGGACCGCCGCTCCCGTCGAACACCGTGCCGCCGTGGATCAGGATCGTGGCCATCCCCGATTGTCGCGCCACCCCCACCGTTCTCGGGGTCCAGCGCATCGGAATCCGATCGTCTGGCGCCCGAGAACGCGGTCGGGACCGCGTCGCGACACCCATCGACCTGCTCATCTCGTGGATCTAGCCTTCGGCCATGAGCCTTCCTGCACCCGCTGCCGACCGAACCGCGCTCGTGACGGGCGCCTCCTCGGGGATCGGCGAGGAGCTCGCCCGAGAGCTGGTGCGGCGGGGGCACGGCGTCACCCTCGTCGCTCGCCGAGCCGAGAAGCTGGCGGAGCTGGCGCGTGAGCTGAACAGCCCGACCACCCGGGTCGAGGTCCTCGCGGCCGACCTGTCGGACCGGGCCGCTCGCGCCCAGCTCCCGGACCGGATCGCCGAGCTCGGTCTCAGCGTGGACGTGCTCGTCAACAACGCGGGGCTGTCGACGACGGGACCCGTGGCCGCGGCGGACGCCGTCGCCGAGATGAACATGCTGGAGGTGGACGTCGTCGCCGTCGTCGACCTGTGCACCAGGTTCGTCGGCGGCATGGTGGAGCGTGGGACCGGCGCCGTGCTCAACGTGGCCTCGACCGCCGCGTTCCAGCCCCTCCCGGGCCAGGCCGGCTACGGCGCCTCGAAGGCCTTCGTCCTGTCCTACACGCGCAGCCTGGGCGGCGAGCTGCGGGGGACCGGGGTGAACACGACGGTGCTGTGTCCCGGACCCGTCGACACCGGGTTCGGCGAGGCCGCCGGCTTCACCGAGGCCGAGTCGAAGGGAGCGCTCCCCTCGTTCATGTGGGAGAGCGCGGCGGCGGTCGCGAAGGTGGGCCTCGACGCCCTGGAGCACGACCGTCCGGTGGCCATCCCCGGCTCGGCGAACCGGGTGGCGGCGCTCTTCGCGCACCTCACCCCGAAGCGCCTGCTCGTCCCGGTGCTCGCCAGCAGGCACCCGGCGCTGCACCGCTGAGCGGGCGCCCGTCCGATCCGCGGGCATCCGCACAACGCCGAACGGGAGGCCGTGGGCCTCCCGTTCGAACCGGCTTTCCAGGATTTTCGCTCGTCAGCTGGCACCGACGAAGAAACATCCGGATCTCGATCAACCGCGCCACCGGTCGGTTCGTGAACCGAATGGTGGGGCCGGTTTCGCTCTCACTCCCCGCCGGTCTCAAGCGACCAATTCGTCCGGCGGATCAACGTTCCCCTTGTGTGGAGTTGACTGAACCACCACCCGTCCGATCCGTCAACGCTCCACGGCCCAATTGATCCGGATGGCCCAGGTGGACGCGCGGCGACTGGGCACGACGACCCACCGTCACGGTTCGGTTCGCCCCGACCGGCTCGATGGTGACAGCATCTGACGGACCGTCAGATCCTCAGGGGGACCCATGCCGACCGATGTCGTGATCGTCAGTGGCGCTCGCACGCCCATCGCCACCGCCTACAAGGGCTCGCTGATCGGCCTCGACGCCTTCAGCCTGGCCGAGGTCGCCATCGGCGAGGCCGTGAAGCGCTCCGGGATCCCCGCCGACCAGTTCGAGGACATGGCGATCGGCGAGTCGATGCAGGGCGGCGGCAGCATCGGCCGCAACGCCGCGGTGCGCCTCGGCCTCACGAACCTGCCCAGCGTGGCGATGCAGCGCTGGTGCGCTTCCGGCATGGCCAGCGTCCAGTGGATCGCGGCGAACATCGCCGCGGGGATGATCCAGGTCGGCATCGGCGGCGGCACCGAGTCGATGTCGACGGCGCCCGGCACCTCGAAGCCCGGTCCCGACGGCATGCCGGCCCCGTGGATGTCCCCCGCCAACGAGGAGACGCCCGACGCCCCGCCGTTCAACACCTCGCTCACCGTGGGCGACAACACCGCCAGGTTCGCCGGGATCACCCGCGAGCAGGCCGACCAGTGGGCCTTCGACTCGCACCAGGCCGCCGTGCGGGCGATCGACGAGGGACGCTTCGACTCGGAGATCGTTCCCGTCGACCTTCCCGGTGGCGGGCAGTTCACGACCGATGAGCACCCTCGTCGCACGTCGACGTTGGAGAAGCTGGCCTCGCTGCCGCTCCTCAACCCCGACGACGAGGGCGCGGTCACGACGGCTGGTAACTCCTCGGGCCTGAACGACGCCGCCGCGGCGCTCGTCCTCTGCTCCCGCGAGTACGCCGACACCCACGGCCTGACTCCCCTCGCCGTGGTGCGCGGCTGGGCGTCCACCTCGTTCGAGCCGGCGCGCACCGGCCTCAGCCCGACGACGGCGCTCCCGGCCGCGGTCGCCAAGGCCGGCATCGGCCTCGGTGACCTCCAGGCCATCGAGATCAACGAGGCGTTCGCCACCGTCCCGGCGGCGGCGGTGAAGATCCTGGACCTCGACCGGTCGATCGTGAACGTGAACGGTTCGGGCTGCTCGCTCGGCCACCCGATCGCCTGCACCGGCGCCCGCATGATCCTCACCATGGCGCACGAGCTGATCCGCTCGGATGCTCAGTGGGGCGCCGTCGCCATGTGTGCAGCGGGCGGCATGGGCTCCGCCACCGTCATCGAGCGGGTCTGACGTGAGCACCGAGCCCGTGCGGCGGTTCGAGGACAAGGTCGTCTTCATCTCCGGGGTGGCTCGCGGTCAGGGCCGCAGCCACGCCATCCGGTTCGCCCAGGAGGGAGCGCGCATCGTCGGGTTCGACCTCTGCGAGGACCTCCCGAACGCCCCCTACCCGATGGCGACCGAGGACGACCTCGCCGAGACCGTGCGGCAGGTGGAGGCGGCTGGGGGCGCCATGCACGCCGCCGTCGCCGACGTGCGTGACTACCGGGCCGTGCGCGAGGTCGCGAAGGCGGGGATCGAGAAGTTCGGCCGGCTCGACGTCATCCTGGCCAACGCCGGCACCTACGCGCCGCTGCCGGTGCAGTTCGTGTCGGCGGACAGCTGGGCCGAGACGATCGCCGTGAACCTGACCGGCGTGTTCCACACCGTGAAGGCCGGCATCCGCCAGATGATCGAGCAGGACCAGGGCGGGGCGGTGGTGCTCACCTCGTCGACCGCCGGCCTCAAGGGCTTCTGGGGCGCGCCCGCCTACAACGCGGCGAAGCACGGCGTGGTCGGGCTGATGCGCTCGCTCGCGCTGGAGTTGGCCCCCAACAACATCCGGGTCAACTCGATTCACCCGTGCTCCGTGAACACGCCGATGATCAACAACGCCGTGTTCCCCACGCTGGTCCGCAGCGATCTCGAGTCGCCGACGTTCGACGACGCCGGAGAGTTCCTCCAGCAGATGCAGGCACTGCCGATCCCCTGGATCGAGCCGGGCGACGTGAGCTCGGCCATCCTCTGGCTGTGCTCCGACGAGGCCCGCTACATCACGGGCGTGACGCTTCCCGTCGACGGCGGCTCGCTGCTCAAGTAGCAGCCGCGTCGAATCGTCCGTCCGGGTCGGCCAGACTCGGGACCCATGGGGAGTCGATGGGCTGGCAGCGACGTGCCGAAGGGCGCGGCCTACGACGAGCGCTTCGAGCGGCTGGCGCACGCGGGCCACGACGTCCACGGCGAGGCGAGCTTCGTGATGGGGTTCGGCCCGGCAACCGTGCTCGACGCGGGATGCGGCACAGGGCGGATCGCCATCGAGCTGGCCCGCCGGGGGGTGAAGGTCGCCGGGATCGACCTCGACCTGGCGATGCTCCAGGCGGCCCAGCGGAAGGCCCCGCAGATCGAGTGGCTGCAGGGGGACGTGTCGAACTTCCGCCTCGCCGACGGCAGCGGCGCGCCACGGCAGTTCGACGTGGTGCTGACCGCGGGCAACGTCATGATCTTCCTCGAGCCGGGCACGGAGGGCGACGCCGTGACGTGCCTCGCCGAGCACGTGACCCCCGGGGGTCTCCTGATCTCGGGCTTCCAGCTGCTGCGTGGGCGGTACGGGCTCTCGGCCTACGAGGGCCACTGCCGTGCGGTCGGTCTCGAGCCCGTCGCGCGCTACTCCACGTGGAACCGTGACCCCTTCGACCGGACGAGCGGCTACCTCGTCGCCGTCCACCGGGCGCCGGGTGGGGAGGACGAGGCGGTGCTCGACGAGGATCCCGTCGTGGCGTCGGAGCACGTCACCACGACGGAGCGGCCGGCCTCCTGACGCCGACTCGACGCCGGTCCTCGCGGGCAGTCGAGGCGTTCCGGGCTCAGTCGAACCGCGCCCGCAGCCAGTCGACCATCAGCCGCGCCGCCTCCTGCCGGTGGCCCTGCAGGTAGTGGGGCGCACCGCGGAGGTGGTGCACGGTGAGGTCGGTGGCGCCCGACGCAGCCGCGATCGCCTCGGCCTGGTGGACCCGGATCTCCGTGTCGCCGGTCGGGTGGACGACGAGGGTCGGGCAGGTGACGGCCGGCATGGTGGTCGCCAGCTCCGCCTGTGAGGACAGGCCCGACCAGGTGGAGAGCCACCCGCGAGCGGTCATCGTGCGGGCCAGTCCGCCGTACCCGTGGTTCGCCACGAGCGGGTCGCCCACCGCGAACACGGACCCGAGCGCGCGGTCGTCGGGGTCGATGCCGAGGTCGAGGTACGCCGGGTCGGCGAGCGTGCGGTGGATCGTGAGGTACGGCCCGAAGACGGCGCGCCGGCGCAGCTCGACCCAACCGGCCGTGCCGGGGGTGGCGCCCTCCAGTTCGAGCCGGGCTTCGGCCCGTGCCGCGATCGCGGCGTTCGCGATGGCGTCGATCCGGGCGACCCGGTCCCGCTGCGCCGACCGGTAGCGCTGCAACCATGCGGGGTCGTACCGGCACTCGTTCGGCCAGGGCCTCCACCCGTTGTCCGGGTGGTACATGTCGAGCGACGCGTCCGTCGCGAACGGGTCCGCCTCGTCGATCACCGACGGGTCGATGACCTGCAGCATGAACACCCCCTCGCCGGGATGCGCGGCGAGGGCGATGAACCCGTCGGCGTCGATGCCACCGTGGGCCTGGGCGAGCGCCATCAGCGAACCGCCGCCGCTGTTGCCCAGGGCGACGACCGACTCGGCGCCGCGTTCGCGGAGCGTGCCGACGGCGGTGGCCACGTCGACGATGCACGCCTCGTGGAGGCAGTCCGTGTCGTTGTTGACGTACCGGGTGGCGATCCCGAGCACTGCGTAGCCCGCGGCGGCCAGCAGCGGCGCGGCGTAGTGGACGGTGAAGTCGCCGCGCGGATGAGCGAGCACCACGCCGGTGCGCCATGGGCGGTCGAGGGGTGTCCAGAGGATCCCGCGGACGATCGCGCCGTCGGGGCTGATCGCCGTGACCGGTTCTCGACCGAGCTCGACGCCCGGGTCGTCAGCAGGGTCCGGCCAGTAGCCCAGCCAGGGTCGCGCCGTGCCGCCGGTGCTCACGCGGCCCAGGCGGGTCGGCGCGCGGGATCGGCCGGGTGGAAGGTGGCGGAAGGCGGGTCCTCGAGGGGCGGCGCCGGATCGAGGATCGTCGCGGCCGCGTGGGCCCGGTCCTCCTCGTCGAGCACCCGCGTGTCGAGGCACCACTCCACGAGGGTCGAGTTCACGTCCACCGTGTAGATCGACACGCAGAACCCGTGGTCCACCTCGAACACGTCGTACCCCAGGTCGAGCCAGCGATCCCGGGCGGCGTGGAGGTGGGCCTCGTCCTTCGCGGTGAACGCGAGGTGGTTGACCCAGTCGGGCAACCCGACGGCCTTGGACATCCCCGGCTGCACCTCGGGGAGCTTGTCGACGTGGAGGTCCCAGAAGGCGATCATCCCGCCGTCGCCGGTGTCGTAGAAGGCGTGCTTCGCCCACCCGCCCTCGGGGGTCGCGCCCACGACGACCTTGACCAGCTCGAAGCCCATGGCCTCGGTGTAGAACGCGTGCGTTGCGGCGATGTCAGCTGTCGCCAGCGCGATGTGGTGCACACCCATCTCGACCCCCTGAAGTCCGGTGTGCCGTCACGGTAGCTGTCCTGTTCTGTCGCGTCGGCCGTGACGCCGGCGTCACGCCCTACGCGGCAGAACCGGCGAAGGCGGGCGGCGTCGGGGCGTCGAGGGCGACGGCGAGGAGATCGAGGTACTCGGCGCGCCCGACCTCGACCACGCCCAGGCCGGCCAGGTGCGGGGTGCTCCACTGCACGTCGAGCAGAGCGCCCGTCGAGGCAGCGAGCGCCTCGACGAGGTGGACCAACGCGACCTTCGACGCGTCGGTGGCGCGGTGGAACATCGACTCACCCGCGAAGAAGCCGCCGAGGTTGATGCCGTAGAGCCCGCCCACCAGCGCGCCGTCCTCCCAGGCCTCGACGCTGTGCGCGATGCCGCGGTCGGCGAGGTCGCAGTACGCCTCGACGATCTCCTTCGAGATCCAGCCGTGCGGGCGAGGGATCTCGGCGCACAGCCGGATCACCTCGCCGAACGCCTGGTCCACGGTGACTTCGTAGCGGCGCATCGAGCGGCGGAGCGAGCGCGAGACCACCAGTCCGTCGATCGGCAGGACCCCGCGAGGGCTCGGGAACCACCATCCGATCTTGCTGTGGCGACCTGACCGGCCCATCGCCCCGAGCGGGCGGATGGGCATCGGGAAGTAGCCCTGCGCGTAGGCGCTCACCACCGTCTCGGGCGCGAGGTCCGCGCCGACGGCGGCCAGCTCGTCCTCGTCGAGCTCGCGCGGCTCGGGGAAGCCCCACCGGCAGGGGGGCAGCCCGAGCCGCGCTGTGACGTCAGCGGCTGTAGTCGTAGAAGCCCTTTCCGGACTTACGGCCGAGCTGACCTGCGGCGACCATGCGGCGCAGCAGCGGCACCGTGGAGTAGTTCGGGTCGCGGAACTCGTCGTACAGCGCGTCGAGGATCGCCACCGAGGTGTCCAGGCCGACGAGGTCGAGCAGCGCCAGCGGGCCCATCGGGAAGTTGCACCCGCCCTTCATGGCGGCGTCGATGTCGTCACGGTTGGCCGTGCCGTTCTCCAGGAGCCGGACCGCGTTGTTGAGGTACGGAAAGAGGAGGGCGTTGACGATGAAGCCGGCCCGATCCTGCACCTCGACCGGCGCCTTGCCGCACTTGGTCGCGAACTCGCGGACGGTCTCGATCGTCTCGTCCGACGCCGTGAGGGGCCGCACGATCTCGACGAGGCTCATCGCCGGCGCCGGGTTGAAGAAGTGCACGCCCGCGACCTTGTCGGCCCGGTCGGTGGCGACGGCCATCTCGACGACCGGCAGGGTCGAGGTGTTCGTGGCGATGATCGCGTCCGGACCGAGGATCCCGTCCAGCTCGGCGAACAGCGCCTTCTTCACGTCCAGGTCCTCCACGACCGACTCGATCACCAGGTCGCACCCGGCCAGGTCGGCCAGGTCGGAGGTGGCGGACACCCGGCCCAGCACGGCGTCACGGTCGGCCTCCTCGAGGCGACCCTTCTCGACCTGCTTGGCGAGCGACTTGGTGAGCGACGCCACCATGGCGTCGGCCGACGCCTGCTGCCGGGACCGCAGCACCACCACGTAGCCGGCCTTCGCGGCCACCTCCGCGATGCCCGAGCCCATGATTCCCGAACCGACGATGCCTACCTTGGTGATCATCGGCACAAGTTACCGTCGGGTAGAGCAGCCGACGAAGCCCGAGGGACGAGGGCGAGCCGGAGGCGGAGCTGGCCCGACGCAGAGGGGGAGGACCGTCGGGTAGAGCAGCCGACGAAGCCCGAGGGACGAGGGCGAGGGACGCGGCGTGACAGGATCGGTGGATGCACGGGACGTTGGCGCTGGTCGGGGGAGCGGAGTGGACCGAGGGTTGCGAGGCCGACGCCGAGCTGCTCGCCGCGTCGGGCGGCACCACCGTCACCGTCATCCCCACGGCGGCCGCGTACGAGCGCCCGGACCTGAAGGTGGCGCAGGCACGTGACTGGTTCGCCGGCCTGGGCGCCGACGTCGAGGCGGTCGAGGCCTACCGGCGCCCTCAGGTCTTCGACGACGCCCTGATCGCACAGGTGCGCGCCGCCCGGTTCCTCTACCTGGCGTCCGGCACGCCGATGCACCTGCGCTCCGTCCTCTACGACAGCCCCCTCTGGGACGCCGCCGTCGAGGCGTGGCGGGGCGGGGCCGTCCTGGCGGCGTCGGGCGAGGCAGCGGCGGCGCTGTCCACGCACATGGTCGACCCTCGCGGCGGTGCGTTCACCGTGGGGCTCGGGTTGCTCTCGGCCTTCACGGTCGTGCCGCGTGCATCGGAGTGGTCCGAGGACAAGTGGCACCGCACGCTCCGGCTCGCTCCTGCGGGCCTCGACGTGGTCGGCATCGACGCACGCACCGCGCTGATCAGCGAGCCCGGCGGCTGGCGGGTCGTGGGCCCGGGTCAGGTGTCGGTCACCCGCGCGGGTGTCCGCGAGGAGGTCACCGACCTCCCGCCGCTCAACGCTGCTTGATCGTCACCTTCGTGATGTCGATCTGCTCCGTCGGCGCATCGCCGGCCACCGGTGCGGCACCGAGTGCGTCCACGACCTCCATGCCCTCGGTGACCTTGCCGAACTTCGAGTAGGTCGGGCTCGAGTTGAGCGCTGCGGGGTCGCCCGTCACCACGAAGAACTGGCTGCCCGTCGACGTCGGCTGCTGCGTCTTGGCCATCGCGAGGTCGTACTTGGCGTAGGTGCGGTCGGCGGGGGGCTCCTCGGCGATCGTGTAGCCGGGACCGCCCTGCCCGTTGGGCGTGTCGCTGGGGTCGCCCGCCTGGATCACGAAGTCGGGGACGATCCGGTGGAACGGGATGCCGTCGTAGAAGTGGTACCTGGCCAGCACCACGAAGTTGTTCACCGTCGTCGGCGCCGCGGCGGCGTCGAGCGTGGCCGTGAACGTGCCCTTGGAGGTCTCGAACGTGGCCGTGTAGGTGGCCGACTCGTCGATGCACATCGGGGGCGCCTTCTCGAACGACGTCGTGCGCGCAGCGGAGCCGTCCTCGGCGGGGCACGGCGTGTCGCCGACGATCGTGGCGCCGGCGCCGGGACCCACCAGGGTGGCCGCCGTCGCGCCGTCGGGAGCCACGGTGGTGCTCGCCGACGTCGTCGTGCTGGTGTCGTCGGTGGCGACCTCGCCGTCGTTGTCGGACAGCACGCTGACGAGCACCACCAGGCCCACCGCGACGGCAGCGATGATGCCGAATCGGAGGAACTTCGCGTTCCGGGCTCGGCGCTCCTCGACGGCCCGAGCGGTCTCGAGCCGTGACTTGTGCAGTTCCTTCTGACGGGCGCGCTTCTCGGTTCCCACGAGGCCGGGACCCTACCAAGCGACGATCCCGGCGAGCATGACGGGAACCCGTGTGGGGAGTCCCCGGAGGCCGCTGGTAGCGTCGACCGCCGTGGCACGGCTGGTACAGAAGTTCGGCGGCACCTCGGTGGCCGACCCGGAGCGCATCCGCGAGGTCGCGGATCACGTCGCTCGCTGCCGCAAGCGGGGGGACGAGATCGTGCTCGTCGTGTCGGCGATGGGCAAGGAGACCGACGACCTGCTGCGCATCGCCCACGAGGTCTCGGCGACCCGACCGGGCCGCGAGATGGACATGCTCATCACCGCCGGCGAGCGCAAGGCCATCGCCCTGGTGTGCATGGCCCTGGCCGACGTCGGGGTGGAGGCCGAGAGCTACACGGGATCCCAGGCCGGCTTCATCACCGACACCAACCACACGGACGCCAAGATCCTGGAGGTCCGCCCCGATCGCATCGCGGCGGCGCTCGCCGCAGGTCGGGTCCCCGTGGTGGCCGGCGCGCAGGGCGTGTCCACCGACAGCGACGTGACGTTCCTCGGTCGTGGGGGCTCCGACACGACCGCCGTGGCGCTGGCCAAGGCGCTCGGCGCCGACGCGTGCGAGCTCTACACCGACGTCAGCGGCGTGTTCACCACGGATCCCCGCGTCGTGTCGACGGCGCGGCGGATGAGCCACATCAGCTTCGACGAGCTGCTGGAGATGACGGCGACGGGGTGCCCCAAGCCGGCGATGCGCTCGGTCGAGTACGCCCGCCGGCACGGCGTGGCGCTCCACGTCCGATCGGCGTTCACGTGGGAGCCCGGCACGCTGGTCACCGAGGAGGAGAACACCATGGAACACGCCGTCGTCTCGGCCATCACCCACGACACGAGCGAGGCGAAGGTCACCGTGGCGGGCGTGCCCGACCGGCCCGGCGTCGCCGCCCAGCTCTTCCGGGCGCTCGCCGACCGCAACGTGAACGTGGACATGATCGTGCAGAACGCCTCCGCCGAGGGCGTGACCGACATCTCGTTCACGGTCCCCCACGCCGACCTCGACGTGGCGCTGGTCGTGGCGCAGGACCTCGAGGACGAGCTGGGCACCAAGGACATCACCGGTGACCCCGACATCGCCCGCGTCTCGGTCATCGGGTCGGGCATGAAGACCAACCCCGGCGTGGCCGCCACCATGTTCGAGACCCTCGCCACCAACGGCATCAACATCGACATGATCTCGACGTCGGCGATCCGCACGTCCTGCGTGGTGCGCGAGGCCGACGCCGAGCGTGCCGTGCAGGTCCTCCACGACGCCTACGAGCTGGACCGCGGCGCGTACTGATCCCACTGGGCCGGCCTGACCCCACCACCGGGCCGGGCTCGCGAAACCGATGTGGGGGGCCCGACAGGCCGCCGATACGGTGGTCGGCATGAACCCCAGCTCCGTCAACATCGGCGTCTACGGCGCCACCGGCCAGGTCGGGGGCGTCATGCGCCGCCTGCTCGCCGAGCGGAGGTTCCCCGTGGGCACCGTCCGCTTCTTCGCCTCGGCCCGGAGCGCGGGCTCGACCCTTCCGTGGGGGGACGGCGAGGTCGTGGTCGAGGACGCGTCGACCGCCGACCACTCGGGCATCGACATCGCACTGTTCTCGGCGGGCGGCGCCACCTCCAAGGCGATCGCCCCCGCCGTCGCCGCCGCCGGTGCGATCGTGATCGACAACTCGTCGGCCTGGCGCCTGGACCCCGACGTGCCCCTCGTGGTCCCCGAGGTCAACGCCGACGCGCTCGCCTCGATCCCCAAGGGCATCGTGGCCAACCCCAACTGCACGACGATGGTCGCCATGGCGGCGCTCGCACCGCTCGACCGCGAAGCCGGACTGCGCCGCCTCGTCGTGAGCACCTACCAGGCCGTCTCGGGCGCCGGCCTCGCAGGCGTGGAGGAGCTGGCCGGCCAGGTCGCCGGTGCCGGTGACACCGACAAGATCGCGGCCCTCGCCCACGACGGCTCGGCCATCGCCCTCCCGTCGGGGCCGAAGTTCCCCGACACGATCGCCTTCAACGTGCTGCCCCGTGCGGGCTCGATCGTCGACGACGGCACCGAGGAGACCGACGAGGAGCAGAAGCTCCGCAACGAGAGCCGCAAGATCCTGGGCCTCCCCGACCTCCAGGTGTCCGGCACCTGTGTCCGGGTTCCCGTGTTCACCGGGCACTCGCTGGCGATCAACGCCGAGTTCGTGCGGCCGATCTCGCCCGACCGTGCCCGGGAGCTGCTGGCCGCGGCGCCGGGCGTCGTGCTCGACGACCTTCCCACGCCGCTCAAGGCCGCCGGCATCGACCCCTCCCTCGTGGGCCGCATCCGTCGCGACCCGGGCGTCGAGCACGGGCTGGCGCTGTTCGTGTCGGGCGACAACCTCCGCAAGGGCGCGGCGCTCAACACCATCCAGATCGCCGAGGAGCTGATCCGCCGCCAGGGCTGACACGGGTCATCCGCCCCGGTGCCGGAGGCGGTGGCAGCGGCTGCACTTGGTCTCGAGCTCGTCGATGACGGTGCGGCGGCTCTGTTCGAACGGCGGCTCGTGGTGGGTCTGGAGGAACGCGGTGGCGCCGCATGGGCAGGCGGGTTGCCGTTCGCGCACGACGAGCTGCTGCCGGTCGGTGGGGTGACGGTGTCGTCCTGAGACGTCGATGGGGTGGCTCTGGGCGTCGTGGATCATCGCTCGCAGGAACGACTTGGGGAGGAGGCGGGCGACGGCGTGGTCGCTCAGTGGTGTGCCGTCGTGGAGGGTGTTGCCGTCGGCGCGGACGTGGACGATGACCTCGGTGGTGACGCGGGTGCCGCCGTGGGTGACGAGGTCGACGAACGCCGCCGCCCGCTGCTGGTCGAGGCTGGGTCGTGTCACGTTCTGTGGTGATCGCGCGTCCGTGGACGCGGTTTCGGTGCGGTGCGTGGCGGGGCTGCGCATGACGGTGCTGTCGATCGCCGCCATGATTCGTCCGTGCTCGATCGCCGGCAGTCGCAGCGTGATCAGGCCCATCCCGTCGGGCTCGACGCGCGCCGAGAGGCTGGTGTCGCGGCGGTGCCGCCGTTCGAGCTCCTCGGCGTCCTCGTGCTGGGAGGTCCAGGTGGCCAGCGCGAGGGCCAGGTGCCGTGCGGGGGTTCGCACCGCGAGCTCGACGAGCTCGGCGTCGCGGTCCGGGTGGTCGACGGCGATGCGGGTCAGCGTGCGAACCTGCCTGTAGGAGAGGCGCCCTTCGGCGAACGCCGCATCCGTCTGGGGGAGCTGGTGGAGTGCGTGGCCGACGCGGAGCCACTCGCGCGCCGTGCCGAGCGATACGGCGAGCGTCTCGGCCAGCCACCCGGCGCACGTCGAGCGCCCGCTGAACGCCCACATGCCCGAGGCGTCGTAGTCCGCGGCGCAATGGACCAGCTCGTGGTGGAGGACTCCGAGCCGCCCGCCGAGGTGGACGATCCGGGCCGCAAGATCGAGGGCCTCGGCGCGATCCGCTTCGAGGGTGAGGAGGGGGGACACGGCGCGCTCCCGGTGTCGGCGGTCTGATGGACCGGGTTGGGGGAGGACGGGGAGGTGCGCTGCTTCGGAACGGACCCCCATCACTGCCGGTCGCGCTCCGCGCGACTGAGCCTAGGGACAGGGTGCGACAATCGAGCCGGGTCGCTGTCCTCGCCACGCTCGGTGCAGGAAACGCGACCGTGGACGCGCTCACAACGCGCTGCGTGACGGAGGCGCCTACAGCGGCGGGTTCGTCACGTAGCGGTCGGCAGCGTCCTCGAGCGACAGGTCGAGCTGGTGCGCCAGCGAGGCCAGCCAGGCGAGCACGTCCCCGAGCTCGTGGAGCTGCTGCTCCGGCGTGCCCTTGCGAACCGCCTGCGCCAGCTCGCCCATCTCCTCGCACAGCCAGGCGATGGTCGCCGGTACGCCGCGCTCGGCGTCGGCCGCGCCGTAGAGGGTGGCCATCAGCTGCTGGAACTCGGCGATCTGCACCGGCCGAGCGTAGAGGTCGCCCGTCAGGACTTCATGAACTCGTGGACCGTGAACACCCGCTTGAAGCCGTCGCACTCACCCCACACCGCGGCGGTGCCCATCGACGTGAACGAGGGGTCCATGATGTTCGCCTTGTGACCCGGCGAGTTCAGGTACGCCTGGTGGACCTGGGCGATCGAGCCGCCGTAGCCGACGTTCTCGCCGAGCTTCATCCACTCCTTCGGAGCGCCGTCGCTGAGCTTCGAGTGCTCGAGGTCGCAGATGTCCCGCAGGTGCTTCGCCCAGTCGTCGGCCTTGATGGCGAGGGTGACGTTCTCCCGGAGCGCCGGCAACCCGGCTTCGGCACGGGAGCGGTTCACCAGGTTGAGCACCTCGTTGCGGTCGGCCGGCGTCGACTCACAGGCCACGCACAGCGCGAGGACCGCCAGAAGGCCCGCCCAGATCGCGCGGCGGCGTCGCACGCGAGTCCCAGCCGGGCCGGTGAGGAGTTGCTCATCAGCCACGTTCTGGTCATCGGCACGAGGGTCGTCGGCCCTTTACCAAATCGCGCGGGGAGTGAGGGAACCCGACGAGGAGGTCGCTCCGCTGATCCACGGGTGGCGAACATCGTTTCGGTAGTGTCGCAACGGTTGGTCGTCGGATGGGGTTCGATGGTCCTGTCGAGATGCACCCGGGTTCGCTGATGCGGCAGCGCCCGGACGGCACGCGTGTGCCCCGGGACGTCTACGTCGTCGTGCACTACCGATACCGCGTGTTCGTGAGCACGCCGCGGCTCCACACGAAGCTCTTCTGCGTGCGGACGGAGGGGCGCGACGAGACGGCGATCCGCCTCTCGACGTGGAAGCTCCGCGAGCGGTTCGCGCCGGGCGCCGACGTCGTGAGCACCGAGGTGACGCCGACCGCAGCGCTGACCCGGGCGCGGATGCGGCGCGAGGCGTTCCACCTGGTTGACGGCTAGCCCGGTGGGCGGCTCATAGGGTGTCGCCGTGCGTGTGGTCCTGATCGGGGTGGCGGGGGCGATGGGTGCGCTCGCCCGCTATGCGCTCGGCACGGTGGTCGGACCGCGCACGTTCCCCTACGTCACCCTCTCGATCAACGTGGTGGGCTCTTTCCTCCTCGGGCTCGTCCTCACCGTCTCGGTCGCCCGGCGCTGGCCGCCCGACGTGAGCATCCCCATCGCGGTGGGGTTCCTCGGCGCCTTCACGACGTTCTCGACCTTCACCTGGGAGACGATCACGCTCGGCCGCACGGACCGCCTCTCGGCGGCGTTCGCCTACACGGCGCTGTCCCTCGCGCTGGGGTTCCTCGCCGCCGGCGCCGGGCTCCGGGTCGGCAACCTGCTCGGCCGGTAGCCAGGCTCCGCTCGCACGCCTCGGCTGGCAGAACCGGGCGACGGCGCGCGCCGGTAACACGACGGCAACCCTGCCGACACGCCCTCCCGCTACTGTCCGCGACATGGAACTTCTCGCGCACACCGGTCACGGGCTCGACGGGATCTGGGGCGGGCTGATCCACCCGTTCACCGGTCTCGACCACCTCCTGGCGATGGTGGCCGTGGGCGTCCTCGCCGCGGTCGTCGCCGACCGACGGGTGGCCTGGGCGACGCCGGCGGCGTTCGTCGGCGGCATGGTGGTCGGCGGTGTCGCAGGCCTCGCCGGTCTGGCCAGCGGTGCCGTCGAGACCGCGATCGCCCTGTCGGTCGTCGTCCTCGGCGGCCTGATCGCGGCGACTGCGGTGCCGTCGCTGCGCACCGGCGCGTGGATGCCCGTGGTGGCACTCGGGTTCGGCGCCGTGCACGGCCTCGCCCATGGCGCCGAGGTCCCGGCGAGTGCCGCACCGGCCGGCTACGTGGCCGGCTTCGTGCTCGCCACGATCGGCCTGCACCTCTCCGGCGTGCTGCTCGGGAGCACGGTGGGACGGCACGCGCTGGTGCGGACGGTGCTGGCGGGCGCGGTGTCGTGCGCCGGCGTCGCGATGCTCGTGGGCGCCCCGATCTGACCGACTCGACCCGACGGATCCCACGGCGTCGTCGCGGCGCCGACTCCCAAAACGACAAGAGCCGAACCCGCTGACGCAGGTCCGGCCGTTGCGGATGTCCCGTGACATCACGGAGTCGGGTAGGCGGGATTTGAACCCACGACCTCCTCGTCCCGAACGAGGCGCGCTACCAACCTGCGCCACTACCCGTAGCTCGGCCACACTACCGCCCGCCCCGGTCGGGCGGAAAAGCGAGAACCGCGTCGGCGGTGCCCGGGCCTCAGCCGATGGCGGTGCGGGCGTCCTCGCGGAACTCGCCGTCGGCGAGCACTGCGGCGGCCGCCCGCTGGATGCGAAGGGCGTCGAGCGGCTTGATCAGCCAGGCGTCGGCCTCGGAGCGGCGGGCGAGGAAGATGTCGGCGTCCCGGTCCAGCAGGAGCATCACCCGCTGGGGGTCGATGCGGCCCGCGCCGGCTTCCAGCCGGAGGTCGAGGCACACCGCGACCGCGCCCATCGAGCCGATCTGCATGTCGAGGATGACGAGGTCGGTGGGCTCCTCGATCACCTCGGACCGGACCACGCGCCCACTGCGAACGCGATCCACCCGGGTGTTCCGCCCGGCGAGCGCGGCGTCGATCGCTGCCGCGACGGCGTCGTCATCGGTGGCCACGAGGATGCGCTGCACGCCGTCACGGTAGTGCGGCGTCGCGATCCCGTCCGAACCGGGGGCTGCCCGAACCTCGGGCTCGGGGTCACCTACCATGCCGCCCGAGGAGGTCAGGTGTTCGAGATCGAAGTGTCAGACGACGACGTCGTGACCGTCTGCCGTCCGGCCGGCGAGCTGGACGCCATGACCGTCACCGAGTTCCGCGAGCGCCTGGTGGGCCTGGCCGACCGACCCCACCTCGTCATCGACCTCTGCGAGGTCCCCTTCATGGACTCGACCGGCCTTGGCGCGCTCATCGGCGGGATCCGCCGGATCCGCGACGCGGGTGGGGACGCTGCCGTGGCGTGCAACCGCCCCGCCGTCCTCCGGCTCCTCCACACGACGGGGTTCGACAGGATGGTGACGGTGACCGACACCGTCCCCGAGGCCATCACCGCTCTCACCGCCGAGGCCTGAGGGCCCGGACCCGCCCCGACCTGCGACGCCGCCCTACGCGCGGCCGAGCAGCAGGTCGCCGAACGCCTGCAGCGTGTCGAGGTCGGTGACCTCGAACGGGAGGAACGGAACCCGGCACACCGGGGCGGGCGAGATGCGCTCGGTCAGCGTGGCGAGGTGGGCGGCTTCACCCTGCGCGACCCGTCGCATCCCGGCCAGCACGGCGAACTGCTCGCCCAGCGGGGTGCCGGCCAGGGTGGCGGCACGCTGCCGGTCCGCGCTCGCGCTGCCCGGACCGGGATCCGGGAACATGCGGTTGACCACCAGCGCGCGGACCTCGATGCCGTGCGCGTGGAGCTCCTCGGCGAAGTACGAGGCCTCGGCCACCGTGTCGGTCTTCGGCGATGCCACCAGGAGGAAGGCGGTCTCGTCGGCTCGCAGGAGGGCGTCGACGCTGCGGGCGCGGGCCTTGAAGCCCTCCTCCATCCCGTCGAACGCGGCGAAGAACGCGATGGCATCGGCGATGACCTCGCCGCCGACCACCTTGCCCACCGAGCGCAGGAAGCCCTGTGCGGCGACGTTGACGGCCTTCACGAAGCCGCGTGTGGGTGCCGTGAGCATCCGGTACAGGCGGTGGTCGAGGAAGCGGGCGAGGCGTTGCGGCGCGTCGAGGAAGTCGAGGGCGTTTCGGGTGGGCGGCGTGTCGACCACGACCAGGTCGAAGTCGGTCTCGGCGTGCAGCGCGTAGAGCTTCTCCGACGCCATGTACTCCTGCGTCCCCGACAGGGCGCCGGCGATGTTCCGGTAGAAGCGGTTGCCGAGGATCCGCTCGGACTGCTCCGCGTCGCCGGCGTACTTCCGGACCAGCCCGTCGAACGTGCCCTCGGTGTCGAGCATCAACGCCGAGAGCTCTCCGGGCCAGTCGCCGGTGATCAGCGACGGGTCGTTGGTGAGCCCCTCGAGGCCGAGCGCGTCGGCCAGGCGGCGGGCCGGGTCGATGGTGACGACCACGGCTCGCCGGCCCTGGCGCGCTGCCTCCATGGCCAGGACCGCGGCGGTCGTGGTCTTGCCCACGCCGCCGGAGCCG
>JAEZFI010000289.1 GCA_023437745.1 Actinomycetes bacterium | reverse complement strand
GAACGCGCCAATCGTGGCGCGTTCCACGACACAGAACGGCGGTGGAGGGGTCGGGTCAGCCGACGAGGCCGGCGTAGAGGTCGAGGTACTCCGCCGCGAGGCGCTCCATCGAGAAGCGTGCGGCGCGGCGCCGACCCAGCGCTCGCAGCTCGTCAGCGCGTCCCTCGTCGCCGAGCACCGACACGATCGCAGCGGCCAACCCCTCGGCGTCACCGGGCGGCGGCAGCTCCGCCGCGGCCGCCTCCCCGTCGAGCTCGCCCGCCACGCCGACATAGCCGTCGATCGCCGAGGCCACGACGGGCGCACCCGCCGCCATCGCCTCCAGCAGGATCACCCCGAACGACTCGCCGCCGATCGCCGGCGAGCAGAACACGTCGGCCGCGGCCATGCGGGCGTCGCGCTCGGCGTCGGGGACCCGGCCCAGCCACCGCAACCGCGTGTCGGAGCGGTAGCGGTCCTGGAGGGCGTCGGTCTCGGGGCCCTCCCCGGCGATCCAGAACTCGACGTCACCGTCGGGGATGTGCCGCGTCGCCTCGAGGAGGACGCTCAACCCCTTGCGCTCCTCGTGGCGCCCCACGAACAGCACCACGCGACGGCCCTCGGGCCGCTCCCAGGGCTCGGCCTGCGCGAACCGCTCGACCTCCACCCCGTTGAACAGCACCGTCCACTCCCCCTTGAGGGCCGGCTCCGCGAGCGCCCTCGCCGCGTCGGACACCGCGATCTGGCGGTCGAGCCGGCGACCGAAGCGATGGGCCAGCCAGCCGAGGTGGTCGTACGCGGGCTGCTTGCCCGCTGCGTGGAACGTCCCCACCAACGGCGCCGTCTTGAGGAGCAGGGCCGTCACCGTGGGCCCCGGGCAGAGGGGCTCGTGGAGGTGCACGACCTCGAAGTCCTCCTCCCACAGCGCCCGGATCGTGCGGAGCTGCGCCGGCGTGTCGGGGGCGAGCGGCGCCATCGAGCCGTTCGACGCGTTCAGCACGCTGTGGCCCAGTGGGATCACCCCGGCGTCGGGCGGCGGCCCGTCGCAGGGAGCGAGCACCCGCGCGTCGTGCCCGGCGTGGCGCATCGCCCGTGCGAGCCCCAGCACCTGGCCCTGCACGCCGCCGGGGACCGAGAGGCTGTACGGGCAGACGATCCCGATGCGCATCGTCAGGTCGGCGCCGAGCCGTTGGACCCCGCGGAGCCGTCGGACCCCGCTGCGCCGTTGCGGTCCACGACGGAGCGCTCACGACCGAGCGCCTCGAAGTCGCTCGGCCAGTTCGGCTGCATCAGGTGCCACTGCTCGGGGGCGCGCCGGATCAGCAGTTCGAGCTCGTCGGCGAGGGCCTGCGTGATGCGACCGACGTCGTCGCGGAGGCGGGTCGCCTGCCGGGTGGTGTCGATGGGAGGACGCACCACGCCGTGCACGCCGTCGCCCCGGAAGTAGACCGCGGTCGGCAGGATCGGGCACCCACCGCGCAGCGCCATGATCGCCGGGCCGGCCGGCAGCGTGGTGGGCTCGCCGAAGAACGTGACCGGCACACCGGTGCCGGTGATGTCGCGGTCCGACAGGAGGCACACCACCTGCTTGGCCGCGGCGGCCGCAGCCACCTCGGCGGCGGCGTCGGGCCCCAGCGGGATGATGTTCATGCCCAGAGACCGGCGGAACTCGAGGAACCACTCGAACAGCTCAGGTGGTTCGAGCGCCTCCACGACGGCGGCCAGCTCCCAGCCCCGGACCTTCGTGATCCAGGCGGCGGCCCACTCCCAGCCGCCGAGGTGCGGCAGCGCGAGGACCGGCCCGACGGGGCCGTCCATGGCGGCCTCGATGTGCTCGAGGCCCTCGGCGGTGAAGCCGCGGTCCACGGCGTGCGCCGTCATCGACGGGAGCCGGAACGAGTCGTAGTAGTAGCGGCCGTAGGACTCGAACGTCTGGGCCACCTTGGTCGCCAGCCGCGGCCCGGTGAGGTCGCCGCCGTAGATGCGCTGGAGGTTCCGCTCCACCACCGCACGCCGCTCGGCGGCGGCGAGGGACGAGGCCACGCCGGCCGCGGTCGTGATGCCGTGGCCCACGAAGGGAGGCGTGAAGCGGGCGAGGAGCCCGCCGGCCCGGTACGCGCTGACGACGGCTCGACCGCGCAGGCGGTCGATCTGCTCGCCGGGACTCACGAGGGACGACGTCGGCTGCCGGCGCGACCGGCGGTGCGCTCACGTCCGGCGGTGCGACGGGCACGCCAACGGTCGGCGGCGCTGGTCTCGCCGACGCGGGCGGCCTGGCGACGCGTCCGGACGGTGCTGCGCGGGAGCGGCGCCGACGCCTGCTTCCACACGGCCACGAAGCGCTGCGTCGCGGTGATCGTGTTGAGCGCGACCAGCACCCACATGACGGCGACAAGGAGCGACGGGAACAGCAGGCCCAGGCCGAGCAGGATGAACCGCTCCGCACGCTCGATGAGGCCGACGTGGGCGTCGAAGCCCAGCGCGTCGGCCTTGGCGCGGATGTAGCTGACGACCGCGGCGGTCACGAACACGGCGAACGGGAGGAGGGGCAGGGGTCCGTCGGAGATGGTCGTGAAGTACCAGGCGACGCCACCGAAGAGGAGCCCGTCGGTGACGCGGTCGGTCACCGAGTCGAGGAACGCCCCCCGGGGGTTCGCCGTGCCGGTGGCCTTGGCGACCGCGCCGTCGATGAGGTCCGGGATGCCGCAGAGGATCATGAACAGCAGGCCGAGGCTGAGCCAGCCGAGCCCGATGAACACGGCGCACGCGACCGCCATGACCAGACCGATGATCGTCACGACGTCGGCGGAGATCCCCGTGCGCCGCACGCTCTGCCCGATGGGCCGGACCCATGTCTCGATGTTCGATCGGAACTGCCCATCCAACATGGGAGCGCCTCCTACAGTTGTGAGCAGTTTGCTAACTGCAGTTAGCGTACCGTCTCCTCGGGTTCATCGTAAAGGACCCCCGACCCTCCGGACGTTCATGGCCCGGCGGCCGGGAGGCTCAGGTCGTCGCCCAGTCCTCGGGGTTCGCCTCCGAGAACTGCTCGAGCACCTCGCCGGACACCCCGTCCACGATGACCATCCCCCGACGCAGCGGCGGGTTCTCGGCGGAGTAGACGAGGAGGCGCCACACGGGCCGGCTGGCCGGGCCTCGCCAGGCCATCTGGGCCGAGGCGTGCCCGATCGGGAAGCCGAGCGCCCCGTTCGCCGCGACCAGCGCCTCGGACTCGTCGATGCGCAGGGCCCGGCCAGCGTACAGGCCGTAGAGCGCGAAGGCGATCAGCAGAGCGCCCGCGATGAGGAGCCCGCGGTTCACGAACGGACTCCCGTCGCGATCCACGGTCAGCCAGACGCAGACAGCGCCCAGCAGGAGGTAGAGGACGGCGGGGATCCGGCGGCGGTTGTTGTTGGGGAAGGTGATCGGCGGTGCCAGGTCGGGCTGGAGGTCGGCCGGCAGCTCGTCGACGACCTCGTCGTCGGAGATCGCCGCTGCACCGCCGTCGGTCTCGTCGGTCATGTCAGCCATCCTCGCACCGGCGGGTCGCTTCGTCCCAGCTGCCCCGCAACAGCGACCACGCCTCCCCCAACGAGACCGAGTGCACGCGGGTCGAACCCGTCGCCGACGTGAAGTTGGTGTCACCGATCCAGCGGGGGACGCAGTGCACGTGGAGGTGGTCGGCCTGGGATCCACCGGCGGGAGCGCCGAGGTTCAACCCCACGTTGGCCGCGTGGCACCCGAGGCCCAGCTTCTGCGCCACGACGCAGATCCGCACCGTCTGCCAGAGCTCGGCATGGGTCGCCGAGTCGAGGTCCTCGAGATCGGCGAGCGGCGCGTACGGCAGCACGAGCGCATGGCCGGACGTGTAGGGGTACTTGTTGAGCAGCACGAAGGTGCGCTCGCCCCGCCACACGAGGTGCTTCGACTCGTCGTCGCCGTCGGCGGCGAGGATGCGCTCGAAGAGCGTGCCGCCGTCCTCCGACCGCCCGGGCTCACCCGCCGACCGGACGTACGCGCCGCGCCACGTCGCCCACAGGTGCTCGATCTCGGCCACGGGCTCAGTGGTGGCCGACGTCGAGCGCCAGGCGGTCGAGGAACGCAGCGACCGGCACGCCCCGCTCGACGTCGCCGCCGCGCGGGTTGACCCCGACGGTGTCCGCCTCGACGTCGTCGTCGCCGACCACGAGGACGTAGGGGATCTTCTCGCCCTTGGCCCGGCGGATCCGGTTGCCCAGGGTCTCGTCGGCAGCGACCACGTCGACCCGGTAGCCCTCCGCCTCGAAGCGCGTGGCCAGCGAGGCGGCGTGGAGCTCGTGGGCGTCGGCGACCGGGAGGATCCGCACCTGCACGGGGGCGAGCCAGGTCGGGAACGCCCCGGCGTAGTGCTCGAGCAGCACGGCGAAGAAGCGCTCGACGGAGCCGAACAGCGCCCGGTGGATCATCACCGGCCGGTGGCGCTCGCCGTCGGCGCCCACGTACTCGAGACCGAACCGCTCGGGCAGCATGAGGTCGACCTGGATCGTCGACATCTGCCAGGAGCGCCCGATGGCGTCACGCACCTGCACCGAGATCTTCGGGGCGTAGAAGGCGCCGCCGCCGGGGTCCATGACCAGCTCGATGTCCTTGGCGGCCGCCGCGGCGCGCAGCGCCTCGGTGGCCTCCTCCCACTCGGCCTCGCCGCCGATGGCCTTCTCCTCGGGGCGCGTCGAGAGCTCGAGGTAGAAGTCGTCGAGGCCGTAGTCCCGCAGCAGGTCGAGCACGAAGTCGAGCAGCGAGGAGATCTCCTCCCCCATCCGCTCCTTCGTCGTGAAGATGTGGGCGTCGTCCTGGGCGAAGCCGCGCGCCCGGGTGAGCCCGTGCACCACGCCGGACTTCTCGTAGCGGTAGACGGTGCCGAACTCGAACATGCGCAGGGGCAGCTCGCGGTAGCTCCGCATCCGTGACCGGAAGATCAGGATGTGGAACGGGCAGTTCATCGGCTTGAGGTAGTAGCTGGTGCCCTCACCCCCGTGGTCGTGGTCGAGCTCCATCGGGGGGTACATCCCGTCGGCGTACCACTCGACGTGGCCGGAGGTCTCGAACAGGGTCGCCTTCGAGATGTGCGGCGAGTAGACGAACTCGTAGCCGGCCTCCTCGTGGCGGCGGCGTGAGTAGTCCTCCATGATGCGGCGCACGATCCCGCCCTTGGGGTGGAACACCGCCAGGCCCGAGCCCACCTCCTCGGGGAAGCTGAAGAGGTCCAGCTCGGCGCCGAGCTTGCGGTGGTCGCGCTTCTGCGCCTCCTCCAGGCGGTGGAGGTGCGCGGCGAGGTCCTTCTTGCTGGCCCACGCGGTGCCGTAGATGCGCTGCAGCATCGGGTTCTTCTCGCTGCCGCGGAAGTACGCGCCGGCGACCCGCATCAGCTTGAAGTGGCCGAGGCGCCCGGTCGAGGGCACGTGCGGGCCGCGGCACATGTCCACGAACTCGGGGGTGTTCCGGTAGAAGCTGATCGTCTCCCCGGTGCCGACCTCGCCGTCGGCGTCCTCCCCGCCGGCGGCCAGGTCCATGAACGTGCGCTTGTACGGGTGCGCGGCCAAGAGGTCGCGGGCCTCGCCGAGCGGCAGCTCGAACCGCTCGAAGGGCTGGTCGGCCGCGACGATCTCGCGCATCCGGGCCTCGATCCGCTCGAGGTCCGCCTCGTTGAACGTGGCGCCGCCGGGGAGCTCGAAGTCGTAGTAGAAGCCGTCCTCGATCGCTGGTCCGCCGGCGAACGTGGCGCCGGGCCACAGCTCCAGCACGGCCTGGGCGAGGACGTGGGCGGTGGAGTGCCGCAGGTGCTCGAGCGCGTCCTGGTCGCGGTCCGTGATGATGCGGACCTTGGCCCCGTCGTGGAGAGGGGCGGCGAGATCGGTGGCCTCGCCGTCGACCTCGATCGCGAGGGCCGCCTTCGCCAGACCGGGCCCGATGGACGCCGCCAGCTCGGCACCGGTCGCGCCCTCGGAGAGGGAGCGCGCGGAACCGTCGGGCAACGTGATCGTGATCTCGGACATGGCCGCCACGCTATCGGCGCGCCGTCACCCGCCCGAACCGCGTTCCCCGTTCTGTCGCGTAAGGCGTGACACCGGTGTC
>JAEZFI010000100.1 GCA_023437745.1 Actinomycetes bacterium | reverse complement strand
CCCACCTCCCCCGCCGGGAGGTGGGGTGCCGCGCAGGGACTCAGGCCGGGCAGCGCACCGTACGAAGCGAGCCTGCGAGCGAAACGAAGCGGAGCTGGCCCGGCCCCTCGGAGGCGTGGATCAGCTCGGAAGCTGGATCGACTTCGTCTCGAGGAACTCCTCGAGACCGTAGGTGCCACGTTCCCGCGTGTTGCCCGACTGCTTGTAGCCACCGAAGGGCGCCTGGGTGTTGAACGGGGCGCCGTTGATGTCGACCTGACCCGTGCGCATCCGGCGGGCGACCCGCTTGGCGCGCTCCACGTCGGCCGACTGCACGCCGCCGGCGAGCCCGAAGACGGTGCCGTTGGCGATGCGGACGGCGTCGTCCTCGTCCTCGTAGGCGATGATCGAGAGGACCGGCCCGAAGATCTCCTCCTGGGCGATGGTCATCTCCGGTCGGACGCCCGCGAACACCGTGGGCTTCACGTAGTAGCCCTTCTCGAACTCCTCGGGCTGCTCGGGACCGCCGACCACGAGCTGCGCGCCCTCGTCGATGCCCTTCTGGATGTAGTCCCTGACCGTCTGCTGCTGGGAGCGCGACACCATCGGGCCGAGCGCGTGGAAGATGTCGGGCTCGTCGGCGTGCGGGTCGACGAGCCGCACCTGCGACGCCTCGGCGACGATCGCGTCGACGTACTCCTGCTCGCGCGACTTCGGGACGAGCAGCCGTGTCAGGGCCGAGCAGGTCTGGCCGGAGTTGATGAAGCACGAGAACACCGCACCCATGGCGATGGCCTGCGGGTCGGCGTCGTCGAGGACGATGTTGGCCGACTTGCCGCCCAGCTCGAGGCCGACGCGCTTGACCGTGTCGGCCGCCTCCTTGGCGACCTGCGCACCGACCGGGCCCGACCCGGTGAGCGACACCATGTCGACCTCGGGGTGACGGGCGAGGGCGCTGCCCACCTCGCCGCCGGGGCCCACGACGAGGTTGAAGACACCGGCCGGGAGACCGACCTCGTCGATGACCTCGGTCAGGATCAGGGCGTTGAGCGGCGTGATGCTGGCGGGCTTGAGCACGATCGTGCAGCCCGCGGCGAGGGCGGGGCCGACCTTGCAGACGATCAGGTAGAGCGGGTAGTTCCACGGCGTGATGCAGCCGACGACACCGATCGGCTCCTTCACCACGAGGCTGTTGCCGAGCTGGGTCTCCCACTCGTAGTTCTCGATGATGCCGGCGTAGGTCTCCCAGTCGCCGACGGAGAGCCCCGCCTGGACCAGCTGGGCGAAGGTCTTGGGCGAGCCCACCTCGCCCGAGATCGTGCTGGCGATGTCGTCGAAGCGTGCGGTGAGCGCGGCGCCGATGTCGCGGAGGTACTTCGCCCGCACGTCGATCGGCGTCTGGGACCACGAGTCGAACGCGTTGCGGGCCGCGGTCACGGCGGCGTCGACGTCGGCCGCCCCGCCCTGCGCGACGGTGGCGATCACCTCTTCGGTCGACGAGTCGACGACCTCGAGCGTCCCGGCGGGCGACTGCGGTTCGACCCACTCGCCGTTGATGTAGAGCTTCGTGTACTCGCGCATGTGGCGGAACCCCCCTGTGACGGCCGCGGTCGGCATGGTGGCCCGCCGGCGAGTGGTCGGGCCCGTTCGAGCCGCAGCGTAACCGGGTCGCCGCTCGGAGGTCGGTCGGAGTGCACGGCGCCGCCACCCCCAGCCGTTCTGTGGCGTGGATCGCGCCCCTTCTGGCGCGTTTCACGACACAGAACGGCGGTCGGGGGGGGTCAGGCGGTCACCCAGATGAGGACCTCGGCGCCGTCGTCGCCCGCGGTGAGGGCGGGCTCGCCGGCTCGGGTGAGCCGCACGGCGTCCCCCTCGGCGAGGTCGCCCGCATCCTCGAGCGAGGCCGTCCCCACGGCGAGGAACACGTGCGCGTGGCCAGCTTCGGGCACGGCGACGACCTCGCCGGGCCGGAGGCGACCACCCCAGAGGACGGCGTCGCGCTGGTGGAGCCGCACGGCGCCCTCGTGCCCCTGACCCGAGGCGATCGGCACCAGGCCGCCCCCGTCGAGGGCCGCGTTCACGTCCCGCTGCTCGTACGAGGGGTCGAGCCCACGGGTGTCCGGCGGCACCCACATCTGGACGAGGCGGACGTCCTCGGAGGAGCTCGGGTTGACCTCCGAGTGACGGATCCCACGGCCGGCGCTCATGCGCTGGGCCAGTCCGGGGTAGAGGATGCCGTGGTTCCCCTCGGAGTCGCGGTGCTCGAGCTGGCCGCGCAGCACCCACGTGACGATCTCCATGTCGCTGTGCGGGTGGGTCCCGAACCCGCTGCCGGGCGCCACGACGTCGTCGTTGCTCACCAGCAGCAGCCCGTGCCCGGTGTTGGTCGGGTCGTAGTGGTGGCTGAAGCTGAACGAGTGCCAGCTGTCGAGCCAGTCGATCTTCGTGTGGAACCGGCTCGCCGCCGGCCGGACGTCCATCACCGTGTCAACAGCCATCACCACTCCTTCGTTCGAATTCGAACCATTCAACGGCGCACACCACGACGTTGTTCCCGCCCGGGCGAGCAGCCCCGCCTGTATTAGACTTGTACGCAACGATCGCCCAGGAGGCTCCCCCACATGTCGAAGATCAAGGTGCAGAACCCCGTCGTCGAGCTCGACGGCGACGAGATGACCCGGATCATCTGGGCGTTCATCAAGGACCAGCTGATCCTGCCGTACCTGGACGTCGACCTGAAGTACTACGACCTCGGGATCGAGGAGCGGGACGCCACCGGCGACCAGATCACGATCGACGCAGCGAACGCCATCAAGGAGCACGGGGTGGGCGTGAAGTGCGCCACCATCACGCCCGACGAGGCCCGCGTCGAGGAGTTCGGCCTGAAGGAGATGTGGCGCTCCCCCAACGGGACGATCCGCAACATCCTCGGCGGCGTCGTCTTCCGCGAGCCGATCATCTGCTCGAACATCCCTCGCCTCGTGCCCGGGTGGACCAAGCCGATCGTGATCGGCCGTCACGCACACGGTGACCAGTACAAGGCGACGGACGCCAAGCTGCCCGGCGCCGGCACCGTGACCCTCACGTACACGCCGGACGACGGCTCGGCGCCGATGGAGCTCGAGATCGTGAAGATGCCCGCCGAGGGCGGCGTCATCATGGGCATGTACAACTTCAACGAGTCGATCCGTGACTTCGCCCGGGCCTCGTTCCGCTACGGCCTCGCCCGGAACTACCCGGTGTACCTCAGCACCAAGAACACGATCCTCAAGGCGTACGACGGCCAGTTCAAGGACCTCTTCCAGGAGGTCTTCGACGCGGAGTTCAAGGCCGAGTTCGACGCCGCCGGCCTGACCTACGAGCACCGCCTCATCGACGACATGGTGGCAGCCGCCATGAAGTGGGAGGGCGGCTACGTGTGGGCGTGCAAGAACTACGACGGCGACGTGCAGTCCGACACCGTGGCCCAGGGCTTCGGATCGCTCGGCCTGATGACGTCCATCCTCATGACGCCCGACGGTCGCACGGTCGAGGCCGAGGCCGCGCATGGCACCGTCACCCGCCACTTCCGCGAGCACCAGAAGGGCAACCCGACGTCGACCAACCCGATCGCCTCGATCTTCGCCTGGACCGGCGGGCTCAAGCACCGCGGCAAGCTCGACGGCACCCCGGAGGTCACCGCGTTCGCCGAGACGCTCGAGCGGGTCTGCGTCGACACCGTCGAGAGCGGGAAGATGACGAAGGACCTCGCGCTGCTGGTCTCGAAGGAGCAGCCGTGGCTCACGACGCAGGAGTTCCTCGCCGCGATCGACGAGAACCTCCAGTCGGCGATGGCCGCTCAGTGCCCCCGGACGGCGGCCCCCGTGCCGCCGATTGACCGGATCCTCGTCGACCTCGCGGACGTCGACGCGCTCGTGGGGCAGATGCGCCGCGTCCACGACAGCGGGAGCGGCTGGCTCAACCTCCTGCCGCTGATCGACCCCGACACCCCGGTGCCGGCGACGCCCAGCGCGCTCGCGGTGTTCTCGAAGCGCGGGCCCGCCGTCCGGTTGGTGACGTGGACGCCGGCGACGGGCGGCTCACGACCCGAGCCCACGACGCTCGGCGTGCAGCACGGCGGGGGCGCGGCGCTGGCCGGACGGCTGCCGGGCTCCCCCGCCGAGCTGCCCGAGGGGTGGCGTGTCGTGTTGGACCACCCCCGCCGGGGCCTCGTCGTCCAGGTCCCCGATCAGGTGGACGACGTGGCGGTGGCGACCTGGCTGTTGCGCCTCGTCGACACCGTGTCGATGATCCCGCACACCGGCCGCGCCGAGGTGTTCCTCTACCCCTGAGGCCCTCCACCCCCCGAAGTGCGCGCGCTCATCCGCGCGTTGTGGGGAGAGGCGCGCGAACTTCAGCGCCCGAGCGCCGAACCGAGCGCTGCCAGGAAGCGCTCGGGGTGGCGAGTGACCTCCCGCCACGTCACGGGCACGACGATCCAACCGGCAGCGGCCAGGGCGGCTCGACGCACGCGGTCCGGCTCGAACGCGTCGCCCAGTCCGTGGAAGGCCCTGCCCTCGCACTCCACGGCCACGTGCCGTGCAGGCCACGCCAGGTCCAGCCGGTAGGTGACCCCGTCCACCGTGACCGGATGCTGGCGGACCGGCGTCGGCAGGCCCGCTGCGACCACCGCCCGCCAGACCCGGAGCTCGAGCTCGCTCTCGAGCGCCGGGTCGTCACCGCGACGCTCCAGCCACTCCACGAGCAGCCGGCGTCCCTTCCAACCACGAGAGCCCCGTTCCTCGATGACCGACCACACGTCGTCCGGGCTGCACAGGCCCATCCGGAACGCCGACTCGATCGCCGACTGCAGTCGAGCGGCACTCACGTCGGCCGCGAGGTCGCACAGCGTCCGTGCCGGAGTGGTCACCGTGAGGAGGCCGATGGTGGTCGTCTGCCAGGGCGGCACCGCGGCGCGGACCGTGCGGATCCGCGGATCGGGTGAACGGCCGACCCGGCCCCGGACGCGG
>JAEZFI010000157.1 GCA_023437745.1 Actinomycetes bacterium | reverse complement strand
GGGCGCGCTCGCCGTGGGGGCCGTTCGCCGACGTCATGACGCAGGACGCCCGCGGTCACCGCACGCTGCTCGCACCGGCACCGCGGGTCGCCGACGAGATCGCCGCGACGTACGTGTTCGACGAGGTCGTCCTCACCCCCGTGCGCGTGACGTGCGACCCGGCCGGTCGTCGCTGGCACGTGACGGCCGGTCCGCTCACCGCCGACGTCACGCTCGGCGGGCGCACGCCGCTCGGGGTGCTGCTCACGTCCCTGCCACGTGCGGTGACGCGCTCCCGGACCTTCGCGGCGGCCGTCGACCCGGTGGCGTCACGCGTCGTCCCGGGGGTGCGCACGGTCGGCAGCGCCGGGAACGGACGCCGGGAGTGGTACGGCGCGACCGGCCAGCACCGGGTGGTCGCCGCCGACGTCGAGTGGGACGGGCTGCGGTGCGGCGAGCTGCTGCGTGACGTGCCGCCCGTCGCGTTCGGGTTCTCGTCGGTCCCGCACCGTCCGACGGTCACCGCGGTCCGGACGACCGTCGCCGGGCGGCTACCGTGCGCCCATGAGCAACCTCGACGAGGTCGGTGAGCGCGACGGCTGGCGCTGCTGGCTGTGCGACCAGCCCGTGGACCCCGACGCCTCCGTGAACTCCGGCCTCGGCCCGAGCGTCGACGCAGGCGTGCCGGCCAAGGGGAAGAAGGGACCGGCCGCCCCCGAGCGGCTCGCGCACCGGCAGTGCAACACCCGCAAGGGCGCGGTCGAGCCCGTCGTGCCGTGGTCGCCCGACCTGTTCGTCGTCGACCCCGCGCCCATCGCGGAGACCGTCGAGCGGCTGCGCCGCAAGGGCGGGCGCGAGGTCGTCGCGCGCTGCCCGAGCCGTGCCGACGCGGACGCCGCCGCCGACTGGCTCGTCGACCGGCTGTCCCGGTTCGCCCCCGACCTGCGGGTGACGACCCAGGTCGAGCCCGGCGGCGGGCAGTTCCTCCTGGCGGTGCGCACCGGCTGACCGGTGCGGCGCCGGGGTCAGCCCGAGGCCGGCTCAGCCGCCCACGACGACCAGCCCCAGCCCACCGAGCCGGCGCCGTCCGTGGCGCTGCGCGATCTCCAGCGCGACGAACGCACGCTCGTCGAGGCCTTCGACGTGGACCTCCGCCTCGAGGCGTCGCACCTCGCCGGGCCCGAGCGCGACGTCCACGTCCCCCGCCCCGTCACCGCGCACACCGTCGAGCACGACGAGCGGGCGCAGGTCGACCGCCCGTCGCCCGTCGACGCCGTCGGCACCGGCGAGCAGCCCTGCGTGCTCCGGCACGCCCAGGTGGACGCGGAACTCCGCGGCCTCGTCGAACGGGTTGGCGGCGAGGACCGGCAGGGCGACCGTGCCACCCCCGGGCGGTGCGGTGACGACGGCGAGGTTGCGCTGCGCCCAGTGCCGGTCGCCGACGGGGTCGGGGGCGGCCGGTGCCGGGTCGTCGCGGTGCGAGACCCGTGCGAGCAGGCAGATGTGCGGCGGTGCGTCCGCAGGCATGAGCTTCGTCATGACGGCGGTGCTCGCCGCACCACCGCGCGGCGGCACTGTCACCTGGCGGTACCCGACGAGGTTCGACGGCACGAAGACGAACCCCAGTGTCGGGTCCGTCCACCACACCGTCACCTCGGCGAGCGCCGGTGCGGTCGAGCCGCCGAGGTTGCGCACGTCGACGGTGACCTCGAGCGGCGCACCCGGCAGGTACGTCGACGTGCGGATCCCCCCGCACAGGTACCAGGGGACGGTGGTGGGCACCGGCCTCAGGTCGCCGGTGTCGCCCGGGTCGCCGGGTGCGGGCGGCCAGTACGGCACGACGAGCCGTGGACGGGAGTCCTGCAGGCCTTCGTACGGCATGACGCCTCCTAGATCTCCTCGTAGCCGACGACGGCGACGCCCACGGGCTGGTCCGCGATCGATCCGGCGGCGCGCCAGCACGGGTGCCGCCAGCCGCGGTCCGCGTCGAGGTCGAGGTTCTGGGAGTCGAACGTCCCCGACGCCACCTGCAGCCACAGCGGCAGGCTCACCGAGCTCGCGGAGAGCTGCCCACCGCCGCCGAGGCCGGTGAGGATCGCCGACGGCGGCGAGCCGGGCCGGAAGCGCGGCTCCTCGGCGGGAGACTCCGGGGCGGTCGGCGCGTACTCGTGGAAGTCCGGGCCGTCGTAGGCGCGTCGCGGCCAGCCCGGGTCGTGCGGCGGGACCGTCGTGAACTGCCGGTACCGCCACAGGTGGTCGTACCCGTCCGGCGGGACGAGCCCGTGCAGGGCGAGGAACTCGGCGGCCTTCGACAGGCCCTCCCACAGCTGGTTCTGCAGCCCGTAGAGGTCGACCGCGAGCTGGAGCACCTCGGGGCGTGCGGCGAGCGTGGCCGTGTCGGCCGGGGTGAGGCCCTGCGCGGCCCAGCCGGTCTCGACCTCGCCGCCGGCGTAGGCGCCGTTCGAGAACGCCGCCTCCCAGTTCTGCGTGATGTCGTCCCACAGCGGGCACCGCTGGTCGTCCTTCCACCGCAGGACGCACGCGAACCAGCCGCCGAGCAGGAAGAGCAGCCCCCACCCGAGGGCCTCCCAGAACGCCCCGCACTTCACCTCGGTGGAGTCCGGGGGCTGCTGCTGGGTGGGTCCGTCGTCGCCGTACGACTGGATCGTCGGGCCGCCGCCGCTGCCGGGCACGCCCGGCTGCCCGCCGGACACGACGAGCCCGGTCTGCGGGGTGAGCGTCGGGACGTACGGCACCGCGGGGTCGGCGAGCACGGTGACGACGAGACGGTCGGACAGTGGTGCGGGCGGCGCCGGCACCCGGATCGAGTCCATGAGCCGCAGGTGCGTGACGAGACGGTCCGCGGCCTCGCCGAGCTGCGGCGGGGCGGGCAGCGACGGGTCGTCGAGCACGGTGGTGAGCGCCGAGTCGAGCATGTCCTCGACGTCCGCGTCGAGCCCGCCCTCGAGGAGGGCCGCGAGCTCGGAGAGCGAGGGCGTCCCCGGCACGTGGGAGGCGATCCACGCCCCGACCGCGCCGCGTGCCAGACGGTGCCGCAGCCGGTGCGAGCGGCGCGGGCCACCGACGGTCTGCGAGAGGTAGAGCGAGCCGGAGACGTCCGCGCCGTACCGGCTGAGCGCGCCGACGGCGAAGGCCCGTGCCTGCGGCGTGTCCGCGAGCCGGAAGAGCT
>JAEZFI010000114.1 GCA_023437745.1 Actinomycetes bacterium | reverse complement strand
AACACGACGGTGGCCCCGACGCCTGCCGCCTCGACCATCAGGTCGTCGACGAGCTCCCGCGCCTCGGCGTCGAGGCCGGCGTGGGGCTCGTCGAGCAGCCAGAGGCGGGGCCGGCGGACGAGCACGGCGGCCAGGGACGCGCGGCGGCGCTGCCCCGACGAGAGCCGCTCGACCGTCAGGTCGCGCACGCGCTCCACCAGGCCGACTCGATCCATCGCCGCGGTGGCATCACCGGGGTCCACACCGGCGCACTGCGCCCAGAACCGAACGTTCTCCACGACCGTCAGGTCGTCGTAGAGCCCCGTCGAGTGCCCGAGCAGCCCGACGCGGGTGCGGATCGACCGGCGATCCCCGAAGAGGTCGACACCGAGCACCCGGGCCGTGCCCTTCACCGGCGCGACGAGCCCCGCACAGAGTCGCAGCAGCGTGGTCTTGCCGGCCCCGTTCGAGCCCCGCAACCACACGATCTCGCCCGGCTCGACGTCGAGGTCGACGCCCGCCAGCGCCGGGAAGCGGCCGGCCAGGGCAACCGTGGAGCGAAGGTGGACGACAGGCTCCATGGCGCTCCAACGCTATTCGCCGGGGGCCCTGGGCACCGAACCGGTGGGTGCCGCCACTACCGTCCTGCCGGTGTTCAGGGTCATCGGCGCGATCGGACGGGTGCTCATCGGCACGGGTCTGGTGCTGCTCGCCTTCGTCGCGTTCCAGCTCTGGGGCACGGGCCTCGAGGAGTCGGCGGGCCAGGACCAGCTGAGCGAGTCCTTCGCACTGGACGTGGGGGTCGGGGATCACGGCGACCCCCTCGCCGCCGTCACCGAGACCCTCGCCACCGTCGACCCCGCCACCGTCGGCGAGACGGCGCCTCCGCCCGTGGGCGAGGCCGCCGGCGCCATCGTCATCCCGAAGATCGGCGTCCGGAAGTTCTTCGTCGAGGGCACGGACAAGGCGTCGCTCAAGAAGGGCCCCGGCCACTACCAGGGGACGCCGATGCCGGGCCAGGCCGGCAACGCCGCGATCGCCGGGCACCGCACCACCTACGGCGCACCGTTCAACCGGATCGACGAGCTGGTTCCCGGGGACCGGATCGAGACGTACACGCTGCAGGGCAAGTTCGTGTACGAGGTCATCGCACCGCCTGAGGGCGAAGGGATCGAGCGCGGGCCGGGATGGTGGTCGGTGCGCCCCAGCGCGGGCGAGGTCGTGGGCGCCCTCCCCGAGGGCGGCAACACGCTGACCCTCACCGCGTGCCATCCGGAGTACAGCGCACGCGAGCGGATCATCGTGCGGGCCCGCCTCGTCGCCGACCAGTCCCCGGCGCCGGCGGCGACGACCGGCGAGACGATCGACGGCAATGGGAACGGCGACTCGTCCGACGGCGCCGTGGTTCCCGAGCCGTCCGACGACGAGCTCGAGGGATCGTTCGGCGGCGATCCCGACGCGCTGTCGCCTGCCATCGGCTTCCTCGCCGGCGCCCTCGCCGCCCTGGCGATCGCGTGGTGGATCGCCCGCCGCTGGACGGACCGACCCTGGCGACGGCGTCTCACCTACCTGGCCGCGAGCCCGGCGATCCTGTCGCTGCTGTGGTTCTGCTTCGTGTGGACCGACCGATGGCTGCCCTCGCTGTGAGGCGAGGCCGAGGCGGGCTCGCGCTCGCCGCCCTGCTCCTCGTCGCCACGTCGTGCGGGGGCGACGGCGACGGCGCGGGCGCCACGACCACGACGACCGAGCCGGCGCCCACCACCACGACGATCCCCGACGGACCGCCCGAGGGCACGCCCGCCAGCCTCGACGCCGTGCTCGACGGCCAGTGCCTCAACCACGTGCCCTCGCCGACCCAGCGCAACGTGGCGACGCTCGTCGTGGGCTGCGATCGGCCCCACATCTACGAGGTCTACCTCACGTTCCGCTACCCGCCGGGCGGCGACCGTGCGCCGGCGGGCGCCCCCTACCCGGGCGAGACGACGGTGCGGACCACCTCGGAGCAGCACTGCTACGAGCAGTTCGAGGCCTGGATGGGCACGCCGTGGACGGCGTCCGAGTTCGACATCCAGGTGTGGTGGCCGTCGGAGGAGGGCTGGGTGCTCGGGGGCGACCGCAAGGTCCTCTGCGGCGCCTACCTGCTGACGGGCAAGCTCACGGTCGGCAGCGCGCGCGGCACCGCGCGGTAGTCGCCCCGCGCGACAGCACAGCGCCCCGACGCGGCGCGGGTTCAGCCCGTCACGCGAGGCGCTTGATGATGACGAGGGCGATGTCGTCCTGCGAGTGCCCCTCGGCCACACGCGCGGCCAGGATGGCGTCCGCCTGCTCGGCGGCGCTCAGCTCACGCGTCTCGCGCACCAGCGCCGCGGCGTGGGCGATCCCCTCGTCGATCGAGGCGCGGCGTTCCTCGACGAGACCGTCGGTGTACAGCGCGAGGACCGAGCCCGGTTCCATCGTCAGGCGCAGCGTGCTGACCGGCCGGATCGGGCGGACGCCGATGAGCGGCTGACGGCCCTCCTCGAGGACGGTGGTCTCGCCGGACGCCGTCACCAGGATCGGCGGTGGGTGGCCGGCCGAGAGCAGCTCGACCTCGTCGCCGTCGGCCCGCAGCACCGCCGCCAGCGCGGTCGCGGTCACCTGCACGGGGTCCACGGCGTCGCCCGCGGCCGTGAAGAGCTCCTCCAGGGGCACACCCGTGCGGAACAGCGCGGCGAGGGTGCTGCGCAGGTACGACATGTCGGCGATCGCCTCGATGCCGTGCCCGACAACGTCGCCCACCACGACCGCCATGCGCGCGCCGTCGTCCAGCGCGATCCCCTCGAACCAGTCGCCCCCCATGCCCAGCTCGGCGGCCGCGGACCGGTAGCGGGCCGCCACGTCGTAGCCCGGGACCGGGGCGAGGGGCTGGAGGATCCGCTCCTGGAGGCTCGACACCAGCCGGTGCTCGGCCTGCGCCAGCCGGACGCGCTCGAGCGTCTGGCCCGTCATCTGGGCGATCGTGGTGAGGGTGCTCAGGCGGGCCGGCGTCATCTCGTCGGGATCGTTCCACGCCACCCCGAGGGCGCCGACCACGCCGCCGGTCCCGTCGCGCAGCGGCACGTTCGCCACGGCCACGAAGCCCAGCTCGGCGAAGAAGTCGGCCACGTCGGGGTACTCACGGGCGAGCTGCTCCGAGTCCAGGACCAGGACCGTCTCGCCCCTCCGGGCGGCGTCGACGAGCGGGCGCCGGGCGTCGATCGACTCCAACGCCAGCTCCTCGACATCGGCGCCGTCAGCGACGCCCGGCAGGTAGCGCCGCAGCACGCCGGCCCGGTGGTCCACCGTGCCGACGGTCGTGTAGTGCGCGCCGATGGCGCTCGGGAGCCGTGCGCCCAGCACGTCCGCCACCTGCTGGACGTGCACCGCGGTGCCGAGCGCCTCGGCGACGCGGGCGAGCTCGCTGTTGCGGTCGGCGTCGGCGGCGACCGTGTCGCTCAGCCGGGTCCGCTCGAGCGTCTGCGCCACGAGCTCGGCGACGGTCTCGAGCGTGGAGATCGTGGGTGCCTCGAAGTCCACGGCGGTGCTCCACGCCACGATCACGGCACCGAACGTCGCACCCTCGCGGTCCCGCAACGGCATGGCCGCCCGGGCCCCCCAGCCCAGGCTGCTGATCGACGGGTCCGCGTCGGGATAGCGGTCGAGGTACTCCTCGTAGGAGCCGAGGACCACCGGCTCCCCCGTGCGCGCCGCGTCGGTGAAGGCGAGCGACTGCGCGAGCGGCGGGTCCTGGAACCTCCGCTGCACCTCCATCGGGACCGTCGAGCCGTGCACGATGCGGAGCACGCCGGCCCGACGGTCGACCAGGCCGATGCTTGCGGCGCTGGCGCCGAACGGGACCACGACCGACCGGTTGACGACGTTGGCGACCTCGTCGGTCGTCGCCGCCGTGGCGAGCCGGCGGGACAGGTCGGCCAGCTTCGCGGCACGGTCCGCGTCGAGGAACCGGAGCTCGGCGATCTCGACGTTCCGCTCCCCCGTCGCGAGCCGATCGATGAGGTCGGAGGCGGCGACCCCGATCGCGACGATCCCGATGCAGATCGCCACCACCACGAGCGCCCAGGTGCGAGCGACGCCCATCGTCTGGTCGAGCCCCGCCCACCTGCCGATGCCGGCCGCGAACACGATCAGGATCACGCCCGTGGGGACCGCTCGCCGGAAGGTGCGGCGACCGGGGCCGTCCCCGGCGAGCCAGGCGGCGACGCCCGCGTCGACCGTGACCGCGCCAATCGCCACGACGAGGAGCACGATCGACACGGCGTCCGGCGCCGGCGTGACGATGTTCCGCAACGTGGTCGCCTCGATGAGGGCGAGGCGATCGCCGTAGGCGAGGGCCGTGCACACGACCACGGCGAACAGCAGGGGCACGGCCGCCAGGGCCTGCGCCGTGCGGCGCAGCGACGCCGACGCGGCGATCGACGCCAGGGCCAGCAGCGCGAACATCACGAGCGTCGTGTAGGACGGCAGGGCCGATCGGTCGGGGATCTCGGGCCAGCCGCCGATGGGGTGCGTCCAGCCCGCCCAGCGCGACACGAGCCCGGACAGGACGAGCGAGGAGGCGATCGCAGCGACGAAGCGCCCCAGTCCCGACCGGATCCCCACGGCGTGCGCCAGGCCCAGCAGGACGAGGAAGATCGCCGCGAACGGGGTCGACCGCGACAGGTCCCAGCCCCAGCGGGTCGGCCACACCTTTCCGGCGAGGCCGCCCACGAGCACCGTCGAGGCGATGACGAGGGTGGTCCACCCGGCGACGCGTTCGACACGGCGCGCGACCGCTGACCGACGAGCGTGCGTGTCCACCACGATCGACCGACGGTACTCGCCCTCCGGCGTGCCGGCGCCGACCCGCGCCGTGTCGGTCCTACCGGCCGCGGAACTCCGGGCTGCGCCGCTCGGTGAACGCGGCCCGGCCCTCTGCCAGGTCCTCGCTCGCCCACGCCCGCTCGAAGGCCGCGATGAAGTCGGGGTCGTCGAGGTGGGCCTCGATCCGGTTCAACCCCAGCTTCGACCCCGCCAGGCTGAGCGGCGCGAGGGAGGCGACGCGCTCGGCGACGGCGAGCGCCTCGTCGAGTCCGCCACGCTGCTGCACGAAGCCGAGCCGATGCCCGTCCTCCGCCGTCAGGACCTCGGCGGTGAGCACCATCTGTCGAGCGGCACCCGTGCCGAACGTGCGGGCGATGCGCTGCAGGCTCCAGTGGTCGATCATCAGGCCGAGCTTCCCCACGGGCACGGCGAACCGGGCGTCGTCGGTGGCGATGCGCACGTCGCACGCCACCGCCAGCTGCATGCCGAGCCCCATGCACGAGCCGGAGATCGCGGCGATGGTCGGGATCGGCGCGTCGGCCAGGTGGTCGAGCATGACCCGGAGGCGGCGGGTGAACGCCAGGTCCTCCAACTCCTTGAGGTCGGCGCCCGCGCAGAAGTGGCCACCGGCGCCCGTCAGGACGAGCGCCCTGGCGCCGCGTGCGAGCGCGCCGTCGACGGCTGCGTCGATCGCCTCGACCGCCTGGTGGTGGAGCGCGTTGCGGCGGTCGGGCCGAGCGATCGTGACGAGCGTCGTCGTGCCCCGCTCCGCGACCTCGATGCCGTCCGACGCCGTCGGATCCTCGCTCATCGGGTCACGACCCCGGCTGCACGACCATCAGCCACAGGGCGACGACGAGCAGCAGGTGGAGGACGCCGGACAGCGGGGCGATGCGCTTCTCGGCCTTCTGGTGGTAGGCCCGGGCGAGCAGGAACGTCAGGACCGCCATGATGATCGCCACCGTGAAGGCCATCGAGACCCAGGTCTGGGCGAACGGCGACTTCCCGTCGCTGGTGTCCGGCCAGCCGGAGATCATGGCGACGCCGGTGACGAGCACACCGAAGAGCGCGGGGAACTGGACGAACGTGGCCATCGCCGCCAGCCGCTCCATCACGCCCTCGCCGGCCTTGCGCAAGGTGGACGCGAAGTTCGGCCCGAGCGCCACCACCGCGCAGAGGATGTGGAGGATGAGGATCGCCTTGTAGATGCCGGTTCCGGGTTCCATGCCCGATGTTCTACTCCCTCGCCGGTGGTCGCCCCGCCGGCGAACCTCAGGTCCGGTCGTGATGTGTCGATGTGAGTTCGATGAGCAACGGCGGAGCGGACCCCGGCGCGCCAGCGGGCGGCGGCGCCCCGACGCGCCCGGGCGCCCTCCGCCGGCTCGACGTGGCGCCCACCATGGAGCGCCTCCTCGAGGAAGCCCGGCCCTTCGACGTCGTGGTCGCGTCGGACCCGGCGGGCACGGGTCTGCGCCTGCCGGACGGCCTCGCCGCGCTCGGGCCGACGTCCGTGGTGGTGGCCAAGGGTCGCTACACGTTCTCGCTGCTGCACCCCAACGACCGGCTGCTCGCCGCCCGAGCGTTCATCGCCACGGCGGTGGAGCGCGTCGGGTCGCACAGCGGGATCGTCCGGGTCGTCGAGCCGGACGGCGAGCACTGCCGCCGGCACGAGCTGCTGATCGCCGACCTCCTCGACGACCCGCGAGTGGGGGCCACCGTCATCCGGTTCCGGCCGGTGCCGGGCGAACCGCTCGAGCCCGTCGTCGTCGACACGCAGCCGATCGGCTGGCAGCGACCCTCCGCGACGGTGACCTTCACCCTCGACGGCACGGGGTCGATCACGGAGGTCACCGGCCCGCTCGACGAGCTGCTCGGATGGAGCGCCGAGCACCTCGTCGGCACGCACTCGCTCACGATCATCCACCCCGACGACCACGCTGCCGCCGCCAACGCCTTCGTGGAGCTCCACTCCCTCTCCGAGGTCGGGATGCTGCTGCGGCACCGCCTGCTGCGGTCCGACGGCTCGTACCGGTGGATCGAAGCCACGCTCACCGCGATCGACGAGGCAGGTTCCGTGCAGTCGGCCTGCCACGACATCTCGGAGCAGGTGGAGCTCGAGGCGCGACTCGACTTCCAGGCGAACCACGACCTCCTGACCGGGCTGCTCAACCGGCAGTCGATCCTGGCCGAGCTCGAGGCGCTCACAGCGCCCGGCGGCCCCACCGACGTCGCGGTCCTCTTCATCGACCTGGACGACTTCAAGGACGTCAACGACACGCTCGGTCACGACGTCGGCGACGAGCTCCTGACCCGCCTGGCACGGCGGTTCCAGGCGGAGCTGCGGCCGCACGACGCGCTCGCCCGGCTGGGCGGCGACGAGTTCCTGGTCATCTGCCGCGTGGACGCCGAGGACGACGCCCTCGAGGTGGCTCGACGACTGGTGGCGGCCGCCAGCTCGAACGAGGCGATCGACGGCTCGGAGGTCCGCTGCACGGCCAGCGTCGGGATCGCACGGCAGCGCGCCGAGGACCCGCACTCCGCCAAGGACCTCGTCCGGGACGCCGACACGGCCATGTACGAGGCCAAGCGCAAGGGCCGGGACCAGACCGCTGTCTTCGACGAGTCGCTGCGCATCCAGCTGCGTGAACGAGTCCGCCGCCAAAACGACCTCCGTGCGGCGCTGGAGCACGACGACGGCCTCGAGGTCTGGTACCACCAGGTCCGCTTCGCCGCGCAACCCGACTTCGTCGTCGGCGTGGAGGCGCTCGTGCGCTGGCGGCTCCCGTCGGGCGAGGTCCTCGCCCCCACGCACTTCCTGCCCGCCGCCGCCGGCGCCCGGCTCATGCCCCACGTCGACAGCTGGACGCTGCGACGGGCGATGAAGGAGTTCGGCGAGGTGCTCGGTCACCCGAACATCCCCGAGGGCTTCCGTGTCGGCATCAACCTCTCCGGCGACACGCTGAACGATCCCGGCGCCGTGTCGAGGATGCTCGACGACGTCGCCGCGGCGGGCTTCGACCCCTCCCACCTCGTCGTCGAGATCACCGAGACCGAGCTGATCCACAACCTCGACGCGGTCGTCGCCACGATGACGAGGTTCCAGGCCGCAGGGGCGCTCGTCGCCCTCGACGACTTCGGGGTCGGCTACTCGTCGATCAGCCACCTGCGCAGGATCCCCGCGGACTTCCTGAAGCTCGACCACACGTTCGTGGCGGACCTCGGGCGGGACCCGCAGGTCGACATCATCCTCGAGTCCATCGTGACGATGGCCGACCGGCTGGGGCTCGTCGTGATCGCCGAGGGGATCGAGACCGACGCACAGCTTTGCGCCATCGCCGACCTCGGTGTCACGACGGTGCAGGGCCATCTCTGGGGACCGCCGTGCCCGGCCGAGATGCTCCCCTTCTGGCCGGAGGGCGGTGCCTCGACGTAGCGATCGGTTCGCTGTGCACCCACGTGGCGAGGTCGTCGATCGCGAGCTCCCGCACTCGTGCGGCGTACACCGCGAGGTCAGCGTCGTCGAGCAGCTCGCGCCACTGGCCGCTCGTGCCGCGACTGAAGAACGCGACGGGGTCGATCCAGTGCGCCGGTCCACCGCCGGGGACCGTCGTGTCGGCCCGGCTGCGCATGGACTCGAAGGTCGCCGCCTCGACCAGTCGGGGCCACCGGTGCTCGTCGACGTGGATCCCGAGGCGTGCGGCCAACTTGCGCATCTGCCCTTCGAGGTCGGCTTGCAGATCGTCGTAGTGCAGGAACACGACGTCGAGCTCGCTGGCGGCGTCCCAGAAGGCTTGCAGGTGGTCGACGGTGCGGCGCAGTGACGAGCCGACCTGCGTGGGCGGTGTGTCGTCGTCGACCCATCGCCAGAAGCGGGCGCGTTCGTCGCCGGGGCGCTGCTGGGGTGGCGGCAACGGTCCGAGCTCGATGCCGTCGATCGCCGCCGCGCGGTTGCGGGCCCGTAGGAATGCGTCGACGTCCATGTTGTCGATGTGGCGGTCCATCGACAGGGCCACGTCTCGGGGATCGCGCCCGACGCAGAGGTACGTGACCGTTCGATCGTTCGGCAGCCCGTCGAGGGGCGTGTGGGTCTTGATGAAGCGGCGGTGCGTCTGCGCCTCGAGGTCGGCGAACACCTCGGTGCGGGACCGGGTCACCATGTCGATCCACGGCGAGAGCGTGTCCAACGGGAGCGGGAGCTCGGGCTCCTGCAGGATCAGCAGCGCGCAGATCATCTGCGTCCATGTCGTCCCGCACTTCGGGGGTGTGCTGATGATGATGTCGCCGGGGCGGAGCTCGAAACCCTCCCAGCGGCCGCTGTCGTAGACGGTTGCCTGGTAGCGCCGCACGAGCAGTCATTGTCGCAGCCGCGTCGGTCCCGCGTCTGCGAATGGGCTCCGAGCTCGTGTGTGGCGTCAGGGGCCCGCCTGCCGGCGGTCCGGGGCAGCTTCGGTCATGCCCTGCTGTCCTCCTCCGAGCGCTCGACGAACCACGCGGCGATGCCCGGCATGTCGTTCTCGAAGTCGCCGGGGACCGACACGTTGAGGAACCCGGCGCGTGCTGGACTGCGGTTCTCGAAGTCGTGGGGCGTGTTGCCCGGGACCAGGACGAACGTGCCGGCGGTTGCCTCGATCCACTCGGTGCCCACCATCAGGTGCAGCGTGCCGTCGAGCACGAAGAACACGTCGTCCTCGGCGTGCTGATGGGTCCCAGGCCCCTTGGTGTTCGGGTCCAGCCACCACTCCGAGATCGAGTACCGGTGGGCGGACTCGGGGCCGTCGGCCTTGAAGACAGCTGAGAGGCGTCCCATCGGGAATGCTCGCCCCTCGCCCGGACCGAGCACGACCGGAACCCGTTCAACGCTGCTGCCGTCCATGCGCCGCTCCTTCGTGTCATCGCCAAAGGTACCCACGCCGGTCGCCGACCAACGTCGGCCCAGGCGTCGCCGAACGAGTCCGTGGCCCGCTGGTCGGCGGCCGTTAGCATCGCCAGATGCTGGCGATCATCCCGACCGTCCTCGCCGTCCTCGCCGGCGTGGGGCTGGGGCTCGTCAACGGCGGCAGCCTCTCCAACGCCCTCCGGTGGCGGCCCGCCGCCTGGCCCCTCGCCGCGGGCGGCCTCGCGCTGCAGGTCCTGATCCGGATCACGTCGATGTCGGGCGGCCTCGCCGTCCTCGTCGAGGTGGTCTCCACCGTGCTGCTGATGGTGTGGTGCGCGGCGAACCTCCGGACACCGGGGGTCGTGGTCGTCCTCGTCGGACTCGTCCTGAACCTCGTGCCCACGGTGGTCAACTGGGGGATCCCGGTCAGCCGCGACGCCGTCGCCGCCGCCGGCCTCGTCCGGAACGGCTCGATCGACAGGACCGAGATCACCGGGCCACGACACCTCGCCGACGGCGACCACCTCGCCTTCCTCGGGGAGAACCTCGCGCTCCCCACGGGGCAGGTCCTCTCGATCGGGGACCTGGTCATGCAGGTCGGGTACCTGCTCACCGTCGCCGCGGTGCTCCGGGGGCGACGCCTCAAGCCCAACGACGGCATCCCGACCGTGCCGTACCGCCAGGCCATCCGGGCGCTCGGCGAGGGGCCGATGCCCCGACGCGGCCCCGGCACGCACCCGGCTCGTTCTGCGGCCGCGCGCCGACCCAAGCCCGACGACGTGGGGGTCCGCCGGCTGCCGAGGTGAGCCGGCGGGTCAGGCGACGACCAGCGCCAGCCCCGTCCAGGACTGCGGGACCGCACCCCCCGGCGCCGCGGTGTCGGGGTGCCAGTACTCCGCCAGGCCGCTGCGCACGGCGCCGCCGGTCAGCGAGCGCACCAGCGCCGCCGCCACGTCGGCCCGCTCGGCGTGGCGCGCCGCACACCACAGCAGGTAGGTGAGC
>JAEZFI010000117.1 GCA_023437745.1 Actinomycetes bacterium | reverse complement strand
GACGCAGCTCACGGTGGCGGTCCGCAACAAGGCCGTCGAGTCCTTCAACGAGATCATGAGGATGCAGATCTGATGGCGATGACCGAAGTCCCCTCGCCCGACGCGCAGTCGGACATGCGGCGCACCGTCACCCAGCTCAAGGAGCGGGTGACCACCCTCGTGGCCGGCTTCTCCAAGGGCCAGCGGATGACCCTCGGCGCGGCGGGTGCCGCCGTCGTCGTGCTCGTGCTGGCGGTCGCCTGGATGAGCTCGGGCACCGAGTTCACCCCGCTCTACACCGACATGGACCCGGCCGACGCCGGTGCCGTCACTGCCAAGTTGAAGGAGATGGGCACCGAGTACCAGCTCAGCGCCGGCGGCACGACCATCGAGGTCCCCGCCGACGTCGTGTACCAGGTGCGCGCCGACCTCGCATCGACCGACCTGCCGTCGGCCAGCCGGGAGGGCTACGGCATCCTCGACGACCAGGGCCTCACCACCTCGGAGTTCGGCCAGCGCATCGGCTTCCAGCGTGCGATGGAGGGCGAGCTCGCCAAGACGATCGAAGCGCTCGACGGGGTCAAGGCCGCCGTCGTCCACCTGGCCATCCCGAAGGACGAGGTCTTCGCCCTCGAGAAGTCGCAGGCCACCGCCTCGGTGATGGTCAAGACCGAGCGCACCCTCGGCGCCGAGCAGGTCCGGGCCATCCGCAACCTCGTGTCGTCGAGCATCGAGTCGCTCGATCCGCAGGCCGTGTCGATCACCGACGCCTCCGGCCGGGTGCTCGCCGCACCCGGCGAGGTCGAGGCGATCGGTGGCGGCGGCGGCTCCGACGACGTGGTCGGCGAGTACCAGCGCCGTGTCGCCGGTGAGATCGAGAACACGCTCGCCGCCTCGCTCGGCGCCGGCAAGGTCAAGGCGACGGTCGCCGCCGACCTGGATCTCGACCAGGTCAGCTCGACGAGCGAGTCCTACGAAGCTGCGCCGCTGCCCGACGGGCAGACCGAGCCGCTCGCCCTCGAGGAGAGCTCGAAGAACGAGTCCTACGGGTCGGGCGCGCCCGCCACGCAGGGCACCCTCGGCTCCGCCGACGCCGCCACCGACGCGGGCGCCGGCAACGGCAACTACTCCCTCGAGGAGTCCCAGAAGCGCAACGCCGTGAACAAGAAGGTCGAGACGATCATCCGCCAGCCCGGTTCGGTGCGCCGCCTCTCGGTGGCCGTCGTGGTCGACGAGGAGGTCGTCGGCGCCGCACAGGTCGCCGCCATCACCGACGTGGTGTCGAAGGCCGCCGGCATCGACGCCGCTCGGGGTGACGAGGTCGTGGTGACCCGCATGCCGTTCGACGCCTCGCTCGACGAGACGATGAAGGAGACCCTCGAGAACCGGACCGAGGCCGCCGCCGGCTCGTCGCTCCTGGTGATGATCGGGATGGGCGTCCTGCTGCTCGCGATCATCGGGGCGACGTTCGTGGTCCTGCGCCGCCGGAAGCGACAGCTGATCGACCTCGAGGAGCTCGCCGCCAAGGCCGAGCAGCTCTCGTGGGAGGCCCCCTCGCACACCGTCACCCAGGCCACCCCGGCCATCGGGTTCGAGGACGTCGAGCCCAGCTCGTCGGCCTCGCTCAGCCCCGCGCCGCGTGACGACCGCCGCGAGGCGCTCGGCGACCTGATCGACAACCAGCCCGACGAGGTCGCGCAGCTCCTGCGCGGCTGGCTCGCCGACCGCCGGACGGTGCGCCGATGAGCGACGTGCTGGTCCCGGACCTCGTGACCACGGAGGACCTGTCGGGCGCCCGCAAGGCCGCCGTGCTCCTCATGAGCGTCGGCACCGAGCAGGCGGCGGCGATGCTGCGCCGCCTGCCCGCCGAGGACGTCCACGAGATCCTCGCCGAGGTCGCCCAGCTGGAGGACGTCGACGCAGAGCTCGCCGACCAGGTGATCGCCGACTTCGCCGCGTCCGCCGAGCACAGTCGCGGGGTCATCGGAGGCGCCGAGGTGGCCCGCAAGCTGCTCGTCGCCGCCATGGGCCACGAGGCCGTCGCACCCACGGGTGGGCGCACCGGCGACGCGATCGCCCGCCGCCCCTTCGAGTTCCTGCACCACCTCGAACCGCGCCTCGCCGCCACCTTCCTGGCCGACGAGCACCCGCGGGTCATCGCCCTCGTGCTCGCGAACCTGCCCGCGGAGCTGGCCGCCGACCTCCTCGGCTGCTTCGAGCTCTCCTTCCGGCGGGACGTCGCCGCTCGGATCGCCGTCCTGGGCCCGACCTCGTCAGAGGTCCTCTCGATCATCGAGGACCACCTCGCGACCCGGTTCGCCACGATCATCGTGGAGGAGCCGCTCGCCCTCGGGGGCGTGGACGCCCTGGTCGAGGTCCTGAGCCGGTCCGACGCCGACACCGAGCGGGCGGTCGTCGACGGGCTGCGCGAGGTCGACGAGGTCCTCGCCGAGAAGGTGCGGGCGGCGATGTTCTCGTTCGACGACCTGCAGCAGCTGTCCGACCGGGAGGTCCAGCAGGTCCTCCGCGGGGTGGACAGCAAGGACCTGGCGATCGCGCTCAAGGGTGCGTCCGAGGGCGTGCGGGAGAAGATCCTCTCCAACCTGTCGTCGCGGGCGTCCGAGACCCTCCGCGAGGAGATCGAGCTGCTCGGCCGGGTGCGCCTGGCCGCGGTGGACGAGGCTCGGGCCGCCGTGATGCGAGTGGTCGCCGAGCTGCAGGAACAAGGTCAGATCGTGGTGGAGCGTGCTGGTGACGATTTCGTCGACTGACCCCTTCCCGCACCTGGACGAGCTGCCGCCGCTGCACCTCGGCGAGGAGAGCGACGACGTCGTCCAGGCGCGTCGCCGCGCCTCCGAGGAGGGCCGCCGCGCCGGCTTCGCGCAAGGGCAGTTCGAGGGACGCGCCCGGGGCGAGGCCGAGGCGCGAGCGGAGGTCGAAGCACGCGCCCAGCCGCTGCTCGCATCGCTCGAGCGGGCGGCGCACGATCTGCGCGCCCACGTCGCCGACGCCCAGCTCGCCGCGGGCACCGAGGTCGTGGAGCTCGCGCTGCAGATCGCCGAGGCGGTCGTCGGCCGGCAGCTGGAGCTGGACCTCGTCGGTGGGCGCGACGCCCTCGCCCGGGCCGTGGCCGGCACTCCCGGGCGCGACGCTGTCGTCGCCCGCCTGCACCCCGACGACGTCGCCGTCCTGGGCGACGTGAGCGGGATCACGCAGGGTCGGGTGGTCTCGGTGACCGCCGATCCGATGCTCCGTCGCGGCGACTGCGTGATCGACATGGGCCCGACCCGGGTCGACGCCTGCCTGGCCACGTCGTTCGACCGGGTCCGCACCGTCCTGCTCGGCGCGGCCGACCCGGCCGCCGGGGGGCTGTGATGGCTCCGCTGGCGCTCGACGAGGCCCGCCTGCGCACCGCCGTCCGCGCCGCGGCGCCGGCCGTCACCGGGCGGGTCGTCCGCGTCGTCGGGCTCACCTTCGAGATTGAGGGCATCGCCGCCGGCCTGGGCGACATGGTCCGGCTCGGCGACGGTGCCGGCGTGCCGGGCGAGATCGTCGCCCTGGGCGACCGCGGGCCGATCGGCATGCCGCTCGGCGACCTCCGCGGCATCCGCATCGG
>JAEZFI010000075.1 GCA_023437745.1 Actinomycetes bacterium | reverse complement strand
CCGGCCAGCGCTTTGCCGGGTCGCCCGCCGAGCGGCGGGCGACCCGGACGTGCACGGAGCTCAGGAGCGGGCGTCGCCCTTGACGTCCTGCACGGCGCCTGCGGCCTGGTCCTTGACCTCGTGGGCGCCGGAGGCCGCGGCCTCCTTCACCTGCTGGCCGGACTCCTTGGCGCTCTCGGTGACCGTCTCCATCGCCTGCTTGGCTTCCGGGGCCACGTGCTCCTTCGTCTCCCGTGCCATGTCGGCGAGCTGCTCCTTCGCTCCGTCAGCGACGCGGCCGAGGTCGTCCGCGTACCGACGGGTGAGCTCGCGCTCCTTGCTGGTGGTGGGGAGCATGGCGGCGACCATGGCGCCCACGCCGAAGGCCAGCGCCCCGGCCAGCAGCGGGGCACCTTCGGTGCGCTGCCGGGCCATGTCGGGCGCGCTGCGCACGGCATCCTCGGCACGTTCGGCGAGGTGACGAGCCGTGTCGGCGACGCCGCTGCCGGCGTCACCCGCGCGCTCGGTCATGCCGCCGAACTGGTGGCCGGCCGTCTCTGCGGACCCCATGAGCCGGGAGGTGGTGTCGTGCCACGTCCGCCGGACGGCGGCGCGCCGGCGCTCGACCATGCGGCCGGGGCTCACCCGGTCGCCGATGGCCTGCATGTCCCGGCTGAGCTCCGCTCGCTGGTCCTCGATCTGCGCCCTCAGCTCCTCTGCTGTCTGGCCCATGAGATGTCCTCCTTGATGGTGTCGCGGGTCTCGGGGATGGCCTCCACGCTCGTGAGGCGGTTCCGGCCGGTCAGGAACAGGACCGCAGCCACGGCGGCCCAGACGATGCCGACGATCAGAAAGGCGACGCCCGGCTCGATCACCTCGGCGAGGCCCCACGCTGCGGCGAACGAGAGGAGGTTCAGGGCCAGCAGCCCGGCGATGGCCCCACCGCCGAGCATCCCGGCGCCCTTGCCGGCACGGGCGACCTCCTCCTTGATCTCGACCTTCGCCAGCTCGACCTGGGTGGTCACCAGGTCGCCGAAGTCGGTGGAGAGGCGGGCGACGAGCTCGCCCAGCGACTGGTCGGGCTCCATCGGCTGCGTGGGGTCGCCGACCTCGGTCGCTCGACGCTGCTCGTACTGCATGTCGCTCATGCTCATCCGAGGCCCCCGGTGTGCGTGGACTCGGTGGGCGACGTCATGCCGGTCATCGAACCGGTGGTGGTTCCGCCGGTCACCGAACCGCCCGGTGTCGAGCCGAACGTCGGGTCGCTGGCCAGGAAGTCCTGCGGCTCGGGGATCCGGTAGGGACCGTCCGGGTGGGGGAGGTCGTCGTGCCGGTCGGGCTCCGCCGCCTGCGCGTCACGGACGAGCCGCCCGACGGCGAAGCCGGCCGCCACGGCACCGAGGAGGAAGGTCCCCGGCCGCCGGCGTGCGGCGGCCTTCACGTCGGCGACGATGCGGTCGACGCCTCCGTGCTCGATGCGCTGGGCCAGGGCGTCGATGCGCTGACCGGCGTCACGGCTGAGGTCGACCACCATCCCGCTCTCGCCGGAGTTGTCGGCCATCCGCTGCATCTGTCGTGCGGTCTCCCGGAGCGTCTGGCTCATCTGAGCCGCACGCTCGTCGGCCTGGGTCCGGAGCTCGTCCTTGGTCCGCCGGGTCAGGTGACGGACCTGCGTGGCGGCATCGCCGGCCACGGCATGCGCCTGCTCCATGGCGACATCGGCGACGCCTCTGGCCTGCTCGGCGGTGGACGCTGCGACGTCCTTCGCCTTCTGCTCGGCCACCTCGGTCGTCCCGGTCGCGCCGGTGGTCGATGTTCCGTCGTTCATCGCTGTAGCTCCCTTCGTCGCGTGGTCCGCGAGTACCCACGCACGATCTGGGCAGACATCGAGGTGGTGGATTCGTGGGAGATGGGTACACACCGCGCATGACGCAGACGCACGACGCGACGCAGCGGCAGGGCGACTCGCAGGGTCGCGACGCCGACCATCCGGGTGAGCTGCCCGCTCGAGGTTGGAAGGAGGTGCTCTCCAGGGTGCGCGTCGAGATCAAGCGCGACCGCGTGCCGCTGCTCTCCGCCGGCGTGGCCTTCTTCACCCTCCTCGCCCTCGTCCCCGGCCTCGCCGCGCTCATCTCGATCTACGGGCTGGTCGGCGACCCGTCCCAGGTGGAGCAGCGCGTCACCGACCTGATGGGCGCCGCGCCGGCCGAGGCGCGCAACCTCGTCACCTCCCAGGCGCGTTCGATCCTCGAGCAGTCCAACGGGGCGACCGGGATCGGGCTCATCGTGTCCATCGCCCTGGCGCTGTGGTCGGCGTCGAGCGGGATGCAGCACCTCGTCGAGGCCGTCAACATGGCCTACGACGAAGAGGAGGGTCGGGGGTTCCTGAAGCTCCGTGCCGTGGCGCTGTCGTTGACGGTCGGCCTGATCGTGTTCCTGCTCGTGGCGATCGTGGTGATCGCCGCACTTCCGGCCCTCATGGCCGACTGGGGTGCGCCGGGTCCGGTGCGGGTCCTGGTCGGCATCGCCCGATGGCCGTTGCTGGCCGGACTGCTGCTCACCGCCCTGGCGCTGCTCTACCGCTACGCACCGGACCGCGACCAGCCGAAGTGGTCCTGGGTGAGCCCTGGGGCGATCGCCGCCACCGTCCTCTGGGTGGTGGGCTCGCTGCTGTTCTCGCTCTACACAGCGAACTTCGGCAAGTACAACGAGACGTACGGGTCGCTCGGAGCGATCGTGATCGTCATGCTGTGGCTGATGCTGACGGCGTACGTGGTGATCGCCGGCGCGGAGCTCAACGCCGAGTCGGAGCGGCAGACGGCGGTGGACTCGACCAAGGGGCATCCCGAGTCCATGGGCCGGCGCGGCGCGGTGGCCGCCGACACGCTCGGGTAGCGACGGCTCGAGCGCTCAGTTCGGGATCGTCGGGTTGGCCGGCCCGCCGTCGCCCGAATCACCCATGCTGGTGGACGGCGTGGCGCCACCCGCCGTGCCCTGTCCGGGGGTGCCGGTGCCCGCCGGCACCGTGGAGGGCACGCCGCCCTGCGAGGCGTCGGGATCCGGAACCCCGGCGAGCGTCGTGGTCGTGGCCTGCGGCGCGTTCTCGCCGCCACCACCCCCGTCGTCGTCGCTGCACGCGAGCGGTGCCACGGCCAGGGCCGCCGACAGTGCGAGTGCGGTCCAGCGGGGGGTGCTGCGGTGGTGGGTCACGACGCGCTCCTACCCAGACGGCCGTCGGCCGAGACTCGCTCGGTGGGGCGGAGCTGCCGCAGCAACGCGTCATCGAGGATCTGCGCGCCGGTGTCCATGAACGACTCCCGCACGATGTCGATGACCTGGGACTGGTCCATGAAGTCGTTCGAGACGTGCGCCAGCACATCGCGGCCCGGCTCGATCACGACGGTCGGGATGCCGTGACCCTCCAGCACGGACCGTTCGTGGCGGAGCGCCCGTCGACAGACGGTCTTCGGACCCGGCGGTCGCCAGGCGCGCCTCGGCGCTGCCGTCGCAGCCTCGTGCGCCGTGCCCGGCTACTTCCGCGGGGTGGAGATCGACGGGGCGAGCTACGTCGACGGCGGTGCGCTGTCGGCGACCAACGCCGACGTGCTTCGCCGTCACGACCTCGATCTCGCGATCATCATCTCGCCGATGACGGGCAGCACCCGTGTGCCCTCGCTGTCAGGGGCGATGCGCAGCGTTGCGGCGGCAGTCGGGTCGGCGAACCGCGCAGATCAGGAGCGGGTCGGTGGGCCAACCGTCCGGCAGCTGCTCGTCGAAGAACGCCAGGTGCGGGGCGAGGACCTGCTGGCCGTCGGGCAGCAGCATCGACACCATCGGCAGCGCTCGCACACCCACCCGGACGCCCAGCCAGGTGAGACCCAGCACCGTTCGGGGATCGGGGAGCCGCGGGCGGAGGAGCTCCCGGAGGGACACGGGCGGGAACTCGGGGCGCCCGGTGACCGCGGCGTGCACTGCTGCGCTCGTCTGGAGGGCGGGGGCGCCGACGGTCATGGCAGCGAGGTCCGTGGCGGGGACGTCCAGTCGGAGCAGCGCCCCGACGAGTGAGCCGGCCGAGGTGCCCACGATCACGTCCGCCGAGCGGGCGTCCCAGCCGAGATCGTGCTCGAGCGCCGCCAACGCGCCGGCGTGGTACGCGGCACCGACCACGCCACCGCCTCCCAGGACCAGCCCGATCCGGCGAGGCGCCGTCGCGGGACGCGGCATCACGGAGGTCCGATCGGTCGGGCGGGGTTCGGTCACGCCGTGGCGTACCCACCCAGTGGTGAGTCCAGCCCTGCAGGACTCGCCCCGCTCGATCGGGGGTACTGCGACCAGGCCACCGTCGAGAGGATCACGCGATGAGCGCAGCCAGCCGCGACCAGGCGCACGAGGTCGAACCGCGAGGTCACTGGGCGAAGGACGACGCCACACCGGAGGAGCCGCTCGGGTCCGACCGCGAGTTCTTCGACGAGACGGGGCCGGGATCGCTGGCCGACCAGGGGTCGCTGATCGACGAGGAGGGCGACGACGTCCGCATGTACACGGGCGAGCCCGTCGAGACGGAGGAGGGTTGGGTCCTCCCGCGCCAGCAGAACGTGGGGCCCGGGAACGAGGCGGGCGGCGGCGAGTTCCCTGATCCCACGGCGCCGCCGGCACAGCCGGCTCCGGTCGAGCAGTCGGACGACGCCGGCGGGCGGTGACGGTGACGGATCGTGCTCGCCGCGGGCGCGCGCGTGTCGGGTGCTCCGGCTGGGCGTACGACGACTGGCGTGGAGTGGTCTACCCCGAGTCGCTGCCGAAGCGGGCGTGGTTCGACCACTACGCCGGCCGGTTCGACACCGTGGAGCTGAACGCCACCTTCTACCGGATGCCGGCGACCACCACGTTCGAGAAGTGGGCAGCGGCCGCGCCCGAGGGCTTCGTCTACTCGCTCAAGCTCGGGCAGTTCTGCACGCACCGGATGAAGCTGAAGGACCCGGCCGGATGGCTCCCGAACCACGTCGAGCGGGTCCGCCTGCTCGGCGCCCACGCCGGGCCGACGCTCGTGCAGCTGCCGCCCAGGTGGCGGCGCAACACCGACCGCCTCGACGAGTTCCTCCAGTGCTGGCCGTCGGACCTCCGGTGCGCGGTCGAGCTGAGGGACCCGAGCTGGTTGGCGGACGACGTGTTCGCCGTGCTCGAGCGGCATCGCGCGGCGCTGTGCCTGCACGACCTGCTGGCCGACCACCCGCGGCTCCTCACCACCGACTGGACGTTCGTGCGGTTCCACGGACCGGACGCGCTGCATCGGCCCTACCACGGCCGCTACGGCGCCGAGGCGCTCGAGCCGGTCGCCGGTGAGATGGATCGCTGGCTGCGTCGGGGCTGTGACGTCTACGCGTACTTCAACAACGACTGGCACGGTGCCGCGGTCGCCGACGCAGCCTGGCTGGCCGATCGACTCGCCGGCGGGAGCCCCCGCGGTTCCGGGCGATCCCGGGACCGCGCCGGTACGCTCACGCCGTGATGCATCGGACCACCGGCGTCGTCCTGGTGATCGGGGCGGTCATCACGGGCGCGCTGGCCTCGGCGGCCTGGATGGTGCACGACGGCAACGAGGACCGCATCCTGGAACGTCGCACCAGGGAGGCGGCCTCCGTCCTCACCGCATCGCTGCCCAACATCCGTCGCCCCCTGACGTCCGCCGTGGTGCTCGCGGACTCCAACGACGCCCAGCCGGCCGCGATCGAGCGCCTCCTCGGGTCGCTCGTCGGCGAGCAGGGTCAGTTCGTGTCGGTGTCCGTCTGGCCCCTCGACGCACCGGAGGCCCGCCCGATCCTCACCATCGGTCCGGACCCCGCGCTGGTGGGCCGTCCTCCGGAGGACGCCCGGGCCATGCTCGTCCAGGCCGAGGAGGCTCGGGGGTTGGCGGTCATCGACCTGCTCGATCACGATCCGCCCTACCTCGGCTACGCCGTGGTCTCCCCGGTCGAGCCGCGGCGGTTCGTGCTGTACGCCGAGAGCGCCCTGCCCGCCGACCGCCGGGCTCCCGAGGATCCCGACAACCCGTTCAGCGGGCTCGACAACGCGGTCTACCTGGGCTCCGAGGAGGCGGACGACCGCCTGCTGCTGGCCAGCACGGACGATCTGCCCATCGAGGGACGGCGTGCCACGGAGGAGGTCGAGTTCGGTGACACGACCCTGCTCCTGGTGATGACCCCGACCGAGGAGCTGGGCGGGCGCCTCCTGGGTCTGCTGCCGTGGCTGGTGCTGGGTGCCGGGCTGCTCACCGCGCTCGGCGCCGGCGTCCTGGTCGAGCGCCTGCAGCGTCGCCGTGACCACGCAGTCGAGCTGGCGAAGGAGAACCGGCGGCTCTACGCGGAGCAGCGGTCGGTGGCGGCGCAGCTGCAGCAGAGCATCCTCCCCGACCGCCTCCCGGAGGTGCCGGGGCTGGCGCTGGCGGCCAGGTACGAGGCCGGCACGGCAGGGCTCGACGTGGGTGGCGACTGGTACGACGCGATCCCGCTGGACGACGACCGTGTGCTCCTCGTGGTGGGTGACGTGTCGGGCCGGGGCCTCGACGCTGCGACCGTGATGGCGTCGCTCCGGCATGCGATCCGGGCGTTCGCCAGCATCGACGACGACCCCGCCGAGATCCTCGAACGGCTGTGCCGGCTCGTGAGCGTCGGGCGGGACGGGCACTTCGCCACGGTGCTGCTCGCCCTGGCCGACGTGCCGGCGCGGCGGCTGTGCATCGCGAACGCCGGTCATCCGGCGCCGCTGCTCATCGACTCAGAGGGCGTCCGGTTCATCGCGACCGACGTCGGGCCGCCGGTCGGCGCCGGTCCCGGCTCCGGCTACCGGACCGTCGAGCTGGAGCTGGAGGCGGGTGCCACCGTCCTCGCGTTCACCGACGGCCTGTTCGAACGACGGGGCGAGGTGCTCGACGCGGGCATGGAGCGCCTCCAGGCGGCGACCGGCGCTGCCCTCGGCACAACCCTCGCCGTGCGGCTGGACCAGATCCTCGACGAGCTCATACCCACCGGTGCCGACGACGACACTGCAATACTGGGGCTGCAATGGCGGGCGTAGAGGGCGAAGAAGTCGAGCTGGACGTCGAGGTCGAGGACGAGGTCGCCTCGGCGCCGACCTTGCGCCTGACCGGGGAGCTCGACGTCGCGACCGCCGACGTGGTCCGCACAGCGCTGCAGCCGCTGATCGACGCCGGCCCGGAGCAGGTGACGTTCCACATGGCGGACGTGTCCTTCATGGACAGCTCCGGTCTGTCCGTCCTGCTGGAGGCGGCGTCCAAGGTGTCGGTGGTCGTCGCTGCACCGTCCGCCGCCGTGCTGCGCGTCATCGAGACGACCGGTCTCACGGACGTCCTCGAGGTGCAGCGGTGAAGGTCGAGCAGTCGTTCCCCGCCAGCCCCGCTTCGGTGAAGCGCGCTCGCACGTTCCTCGCCTCGCAGCTCGCCGGCGAGGCCGACGACGTCGTGGACGCCGCCACGCTGATGGTGTCGGAGCTCGCCACCAACGCGGTGCGTCACACGGGCAAGCCGTTCTCCGTGCTCCTCGATCGCACGGCACGGCGGCTCCGCGTCGAGGTGAAGGACGGCGGCGGTGGCACTCCGACGCTGCGCAACGCGCGTCCGACGGAGCCCTCGGGCCGAGGGCTCCGCATCGTGGACGAGCTGTCGTGGGACTGGGGCTTCACCGAGCAGCGGCAGGGAACCACCGTGTGGTTCACCATGCGCCTCGGTCAGGCCGCCACGTCGAGCTGACCCTCAGGAGGACCAACCCTGGACGTGGAGCGCCGGAGCGCCCACGGCCTGGTTCTCGAAGCGACGTGCGGCGGCGTCGGCGTCGCCGCCCTCCTCGGCCATCAGCTGGTCGGCGAGCTGGGCGTCACGGTCGACGGCCTGGCCGAAGCTGACGTCCTGGTAGCCGGGCTCGGTGTAGCGGGCGTCGGGATCGGTACCGGTTGCCGTGTCCTGGCCCGTGGGCGGCACGTTGGCGCCGGAGGTCGCGCCCTGGCGCACGGCACCGCTGATCTCGTCGCTGACATCGACGGTGGTGGTCCGTTCGCCGAGGCCGTTGATGCGGCTCATGAGCTGCTCGCGGCGTTCGGCGCCGGAGCGGGGGTCGAACAGGTAGGCGGCAGCAGCGCCGCCGCCGAGGAGGGCGAGCCGGGGAAGGGTGAGGATGCGCATCGCGATTCCTTTCGGATCGTCGCCGGCATGGCGAGTACAGGGCTCCCGGTGGGTGCCCCATCCGGCCCTGGTTGAACCCTCTCGCGGGCGAGATCAGGTCTCGACGCGCTGCCGCTCGAGCGCGGCTCGGACGAGGATTCGCACGCCGATGGCGATGGCCCGCTCGTCGACGTCGAACGCCCCCGAGTGGAGGTCCCGCTTCTCGACGCCCCATCGCGGGTCGTGCACGCCGAGGCGGGCGTAGCAACCGGGGACGTGCTCCTGGTACCAGGCGAACGTGTCGCCCCCGAGGCTCTGCGAGGCCTCGACGACCCCCTCAGGTCCGAGCTCGCGGCGGACGACGCTTGCCATCAGCGCCGTCTCGGCGGGGTGGTTCACCACCGGCGGGACACCGCGGCGATAGTCGATCTCGACCCTCGCGCCGCTGCCGCTGGTGAGCTCCACCACGGCCGCCGTCAGGATCGACTCGGCGTCCGCCCACACGGTGCGGTCGGGGGTGCGGACGCTGCCACGCAGCACCGCCGTGGTGGGGATGACGTTGGCGGCGTCGCCGGTGTGGATGGCCCCGAGCACCGCCAGCAGGTCGCCCCGG
>JAEZFI010000029.1 GCA_023437745.1 Actinomycetes bacterium | reverse complement strand
TTCGTAGGTGAAGCGTGCTGCCGCGTTGGTGGCGCTGGTTCCCGTCGGGGTCGTGATGGTGACGTCGACCGCACCGGCGGCGTGTGCCGGGGTGACGGCGGTGGCCTGGGTGTCGGAGACGACGGTGACGGTGGTGTTGGTGCCCCCGAAGGAGGCGCCGGTCGCTCCGGTCAGGTTGGTGCCGGTGATCGTCACGCTGGTCCCACCGGCGGCAGGTCCGCTCGCCGGTGCGATCCCGGTGATGGTGGGTGCGGGGATGGGTGCTGCTTCGTAGGTGAAGCGTGCTGCCGCGTTGACGGCGCTGGTCCCCGAGGAGGTGGTGACGGTGACGTCGACGATGCCGGCCGCGTGGGCGGGTGCGGTGGCGGTGACGCTGGTGTCCGATCCGAAGGTGAAGAGCGCGTCGGTGTCACCGAACCGGACGGCGGTGACGCCGGTCAGGTTGGTGCCGGTGATCGTCACGCTGGTCCCACCGGCGGCAGGTCCGCTCGCCGGTGCGATCCCGGTCACGGTCGGCACCGCCGGCGGCGCCTCGTAGGTGAACTCGTCGGCCGTGCTCGCGGAGCTGGTGCCATTGGGCGTCGTGACGGTCACGTTGACCACGCCGGCGGCGTGCGGCGGCGACACCGCGGTGACCTGCGTGTCGGAGACGGCCACGACATTGGTGGCGGGGGTGCCGCCGAACGAGACCGCAAGGGCCCCGTCGAGGTTGGCGCCGGTGATGGTCACCGGCGTGCCACCGCTGGTGGGCCCGGAGGACGGGCTCACCGCGGTGACCGACGGCCGGAACCCGAAGTTCAGTTCGGTGTCGGAACCGCAGCTCACCGTGACGTTGACCGTCCGGGGGTAGAAGTTCGTCGCCGAGGCAGTGACGCCGACGACGCGGGCGGCGTTGTCGACACCGACCTCGACGTTCTGGAGCACGTACTGGCCGAGCGCGTTGGTGCTCACCGCGGCCTGGCCGGGGACGGACACCGCCGCGCCTGCGATGGGCTGCTGGTCGGCGGCGCTGACGACGGTCCCTCTGATCGTGCCGCCGGCGCACTTCTTCACGAGGGTGAAGTCGGCCGTCTTGGTGACGTCCGCCACGGCGACCACGACCTGCGACTTCGGCCAGTAGCCCACCGGCGACACCGTCACCGTGTAGTTGAGGTTGACGTTGTTCGTGTTCAGCGGCATCGCCGTGATCGAGTACTGACCGGAGGCGTTGGTCTGGCACGGCGGGCCGCAGACGCCGGCACCCGGGGACCTCGTGACCGGCGCCGCAGCGACGGCCTCGCCGCTGATCGAGTCCTTGACCACCCCGGTGACGGCGCCGAAGTGCCGCGGCACCGCCTGGATGTCCGGCACCACTGTCGGTGCCCCGACCTTGACGCTGATCGGCGTGGACGAGGGCCAGAACGTCGCGAGGGGCACGGTCACGACGAGGTTCCCGCTCAGCGAGGCGGTGGTGGCGGTCCCGACAGGGACCGGGAAGCTGAAGGTGCCGTCGGCGGCGGTCGTGCCGGCGCAGTCGCCCGAGACGAGGGCTGCGCAGTTCGACATCGTGACCGCCAGGCCGGCCATCCCCTGACCGGTGTCCTTGTTGACCACCCTGCTGCTCACCGAGCCGTAGAGCATGGCCGTCGGCGCCGTCATCGGGATGGTCACCTGCGCCGTCTCCCCGCACCCCAGGCTGGCCGTCGTGAAGGGGGGAGCGCTGAAGCCGGTCCGGGAGACCGTGATCGACACCGGTGCGCGCTTGTTGTCGACGCCGAACAGGAACTCGGGGACGGAGAAGGTGCCGTCGGCAGCTGTGACGACGTTGGCGACGTCGTTGACGCCCACGGCGGTGGATGCGACCCGCACGGCGACCGCGCCCAGGCCACTGCCGTCGAGCGCGTTCGTGACCTTGCCCTGGATGGCCGCGGTGCACTGCTTGACGAGCACCGCTGGCGGCGCCACGACGGCGGCACCCGGCCCGATGGGCCCGGCCTGGATGGTCCGGCTCCAGTACCGGTGCCGCGCCGGCGGGGTCACCGAGCCGCTGACCGTGATGGCACCGTTGAGGGGTGCGTTGTCGGTGCCGAGGTGGATCCCCGTCCGTCCGGTCGAATCGACGAAGGTGTACTCGCCGGCGGCGTTCGACTGGGCGGTGGCGACGTTCGTGATCGTGGCGGTCGCGCCCTGGACGGGGACCGCGGGTGAGAGCGGCACGACGGTCGTGCCATCGGCCGCGAGCACACCTTCGATCACCGTGCCGGTGAGCGTCGCCGGGGTGACCTTGAGCATGGCGATGTCGACCGTGGTGGTGCGACCGCACACGAGGACGCCGGTCGCGCTGGCGTTCCAGTAGTCGCCGATGCGGTTGGCGGCGGGGACGTTCTTGGTGGCCGTCACCACCTGGGCGATCGGGGCATTGTTGTTCCCGAGGGCGAGCCCGGTCAGCGTGTAGGCGCCGGTGGCATCCGTGAGGGCGGTCCGGCCAGCCGCCGACACCGTGGCGCCCGCGATGGGGGGGCCACCTTCCCCGGTCTCGCGCACGACGCCGGTCACCTCGACGAGGCAGCGCGGGACGAGTGCGAAGTCCACGTTGGCGGTGGCATTCGATGTGTGGGTCTTTCCGCCGCCGGTACCGCTGACGACGAGCGAGACTTGCCCGAGCGGCGCCGCCGTGCCCGCGGTGATCGTGAGGAAGGAGCGTCCGTTGGGGGTGACGGTGGCCGGTGCGAAGGAGGCGGTCACCCCCGCGGGCAGGCCGCTGACGCTCAGGGCCACCGGCGAGGCGAAGCCCTCGAGCGAGCCCAGCTCGACGAGGAAGACGGCGGTGCCACCCGGCGCCAGGGTCTGCGACGACGGCGAGACCACGAGCGTGAAGTCCGCACCGGTCTGGGCTCCGGCCGTGGTGGCGGGCAGCTGCATCGCCAGGAGCAGCAGTCCGAGGGTGAGGAGCGAGGCCACTGCCTTCGACCTCCGCCGTCCGAAAACTGTCCCAGCCACGTCCCGAACCGACATCATCTCTCCCCGCTCCCTCGGCGCGAGTTGCGCCATGCCGCCGCCACGACAGCGGGACAGTTCCTAGCACGACTTCAGCGACGTCGTCCATGAAAATGCGAACGATGTTTGGCCGGGACCTCGAGGGCTGGAGCCGCTCGCCGCGCGGCGCGATCCGTCGGCCACCGTGCGTGTTGAATTCCGAGGGTCCGGTGGTACCTTTCGTGGGATGTCATGGCCGGTGGACGATCGCCGTCGATCCGGTGCGGTGCGAATGTTTGACTCGCTGTGCGAGACTGCTTCACACTTTCGTTTCTGTCGTGCGGGAGGCTACGGATGAGGATCCGAGCACGATGGAGTGAGATTCCGGTGGTGGCACCGCCGGAGCGGGGAGATTGATCGGTGCTCAGGCGTTCTCGGGTCGACCAGGGTTCTGGCGGCCCCCATCAGAAGGGTCGCCGCAAGGTCCCTGACGCGCCCATCAACACGGAGCGCCTCGACAACGAGATCAACCACTGGATGACGGACCAGCGCCCGCTGATCGGCGAGGTGCTGCTGCAGTCCGGGGTGATCAGCGCGGAGCAGCTCACCGACGCGCTCATCAGGCAGAAGGAGACGGGTGGCCGGATCGGCGAGATCCTGGGTCTCGACGAGGAGACGCTCGCTGCCACGCTCGCCACGCAGTTCCAGATCAAGCTGGCCGACCTCCGTGGCGAGTCACCCCAACGGCTGGCGCTCGACCGGGTGGGCGAGGACCTCGCCCGCAAGTACCGGGTGCTGCCCTTCCGCATCGACGAGGACGACCGCACCTGGATCGTCACCGCCGACCCGCTGAACACCGAGGCGATCCGCGAGCTCACGCAGGTCTGCGGCCGGGTGGGCGTGCTGATCGGCATCGGCTCGGACATCGACCGCCTGCTCGACCACGAGTACAACGTCCTGAGCCAGGCGTCGGTCTACATCCAGGCGCTCGAGCTGACCGAAGAGGACATCAGCACCGAGGACATCGACCTCAAGAAGGTCGACGAGAACGCGCCGGTGGTGCAGGTGGTGAACCGCATCATCACGCAGGGCGTCCGGGTGCGTGCGTCCGACATCCACATCGAGGCCCAGGAGACCGGCATCCGGGTCCGGTACCGCGTGGACGGGGCGTTGTCCGAGGCCATCGCCCTCCCGCTCAAGATGGGCGCCGCGATCTCCAGCCGCATCAAGGTGATGGCGAAGCTCAACATCGTGGAGCGCCGTCGTCCGCAGGACGGTCAGTTCTCCGTGATCGTCGACGAGCGCCCGATCGACATCCGGACCTCGGTGGTGGCCACGGTCCACGGCGAGAAGCTGGTGCTCCGGCTCCTCGACAAGCAGCGGTCGCTGATCGGGCTCAGCGACCTCGGCATGCCCGACGCGCTCATCAAGTCGTTGATGAAGATCGTGAAGGCGCCGCTCGGCATGCTGCTCGTCACGGGACCCACGGGTTCGGGCAAGACCACGACGCTGTACGCCACGCTGCAAGAGGTGAACGACCCGCAGAAGAACGTCGTCACCGTCGAGGACCCGGTCGAGTACCAGTTCTCGGGCATCAACCAGATGCAGATCTCCGAGGCGGCGGGCATCACGTTCGCCGACGGCCTGCGGGGCATCCTCCGCCAGGATCCCGACACGATCCTCGTGGGCGAGATCCGCGACATCGAGACCGCCGCCATCGCCATGCAGGCGGCGCTCACCGGCCACTTCGTGCTGTCGTCGCTCCACGCGGTCGACTCGGTCGCCGCGCTCCACCGCTTCACCGACATGGGCCTCGAGCCGTTCCTCGTCGCGTCGGCGGTCAGTGGCGTCATGGGCCAGCGGCTGCTCCGTCGCAACTGCGCGTCGTGCACCGGCCCGTACCACCCGCCGTCGGACCAGGTCCGTCTCGTCGCCTCGCAGATCGGCACCGGCGCAGCCACCTTCAAGAAGGGCATCGGCTGCAACATGTGCAACTTCAGCGGCTACCGCGGCCGCGTGGGCGTCTACGAGCTGCTGGTGGTGTCCGACACCATCCGCCAGATGATCGTCGACAAGGCGACGCACACCGCGATGCGCAAGGTGGCGGTCAAGGAAGGCATGCGCACCATGCAGGTCGAGGCCTTCCAACTCGTCGCAGACGGCGTGACGACCGTCGAAGAGGTCATGCGCTCCGTCTACGCTCCGGGCGTCGAGCTCGAGACGACGCTGGCCGGCGAGCTGATGCCGCCCAAGAAGGAGCTGCAGTCCGGTCCGGACGGCATCGAGGACGGGGGGCCTCCGGGCTCGAACGGTGATACTCCGGAGCATCCGGGCCTGCACGTGGTGGAGGGTGGTTCATGACCGAGACGATGGCGAAGTACCGCTACGAGGCGGAGACCCTCGACGGGCAGGCGGTGAAGGGCATCGTCGAAGCGGCGTCGGTCGTTGCCGCGCGCAACGAGCTCGCGGTGCGCGGCATGCGGGTCACCAAGATCGCGGAGCGCAAGGGCCTCCAGATGGAGGTCACCCAGCAGAAGGTCCCGCTCGTCGAGATCATGCACTTCTCGAGGCAGATGTCGACCTTCATCCGGGCCGGCATCCCGATCATCGAGGCGCTCGACACCCTGCGTGTCGACATGAAGAGCAAGCGCTTCCAGGCGGTGCTCGGCGACATCGTCGAGAAGGTCGGCCAGGGCGGTGCGACCCTGGGCGACGCGGTCGCCACCCACGGCGACGTCTTCCCCAGCTACTTCCTCGCCATGCTCCGCTCGGCAGAGCTCACCGGCAAGATGGACGACGCCTTCGAGCAGCTCCACCGGTACATCCGCCGTGACGTGCAGCTCACCAAGCAGATCCGCAAGGCGCTCATCTACCCGGTGATCCTGCTGCTCGTGGCCATCGGCGTGGTGGCCATCATCGTGATCTTCGTGATCCCGAAGTTCGCGGAGTTCTTCAAGTCGTTCGGTGCCGAGCTCCCGCTGCCCACCAGGATGCTGATGACGATCGCCGACTTCGTCGGATCGACGGCGGGCGCGATCACCGGCGTCGTGCTGCTCGTCGGGGCGGTGAGCCTGGTGATCTACCTGCGCACGCCGGTCGGGCGCCGGAATCTCCACTCGACCCTGCTCAAGATCCCGGTGCTCAACACGGTGGTGGTCTACGCCGCGACGGAGCGGTTCACGCGTGTCCTCTCGGTGCTCCTCGACTCCGGCGTGCCGCTGTCGGACGCCATGCCGAGCGCCATCGACTGCACGACCAACATCATCTTCCGTGAGCGCCTGACCGAGGCGTCCGAGGGCGTGCTGGTGGGCGAGGGCTTCGCCGAGCCGATCAACCAGACGGATCTCTTCCCGCCCACCGTGGTGCAGATGATCCGAGTGGGTGAACGCACCGGTGAGCTCTCCGATCAGCTCTCGAACGTGGCCGGCTTCTTCGAGGAGGAGCTCGACTACGCCGTCGACAAGCTGACCCAGTGGTTCGAACCGCTGATCATCCTCTTCATCGGCGTCGTCGTCGGCTTCGTGGCCCTCGCCATGGTGAGCGCCATGTACGGCATCTACGGCCAGGTCAAGGTCTGACGGACCTTCGCCCGCTGATGCGGCGGGCGAGTACGACGTCGAACAGCACTGCTGCGCTGCCTGCCTCGACGCGGGCCGGATGCTGGCGACTCGAGTCGGCCTCACCGGGTTCCGAGGAAGTGCTCGGTGCGCGCCGCGCGCAGCGGTGGAGGTTCCGCCGCTGCGGCGTCCTCTCGCGACGGTCGAGCGCCTGTGCCCATTGGGCCATCGGGCCGCCGGCCGCGCTGCGGTCGATCCACTCCCGGCCGAGCCTCCTCCGGCGAGGTCGTCGATGCCCGTCCGGCGTCAGCGTGGCCTGACGCTCGGCTGGCTCGGCACGCCGATCGTCTGCGAGCTCCTCAGTCCCAGCCGCCGTGCAACGAGCACCCTCGCCGGCGGGCCGCAGGCGTCGCACGTCGGCGGACAGCCCATCCGGGCAGGACGCCAGTCTGAGATCGGGGGAGATGTGCGGGTGTTCCGCCCGTCGAGCGCACCGAGTCCGTGAGCCCAGCGTTCGAGCGGATCGAGGTCCATGCGGACCACCGGACCTCCGCTGCGTCGCTCGGCTGCTGACACCGGCCGCATTTCGGGGTGGGGCAGCCGGCCCAAAACGCCAAAGAGGCGGGGCCGAAGCCCCGCCTCCCTGAGTTGTTGCTGCTACTTCAGATGGATCAGAAGCTGCAGGTCGTGGTGCCGGTGGGGGCGCCAGAGACCTCGGTCACGACGTCGCCCACGACGGTCCAGTACTTCGGCTGGCCCGTGCTGGTGTCCAGGTAGGCGCCGGCGGTCTCGTTGTTGCCCTCGACCTCGTTGGCAGCCTTGAACGCCGCGACAGCGGTGGTGGCAGCAGCCTTCTCCGTCTTGCAGGCAGAGGCCTTGGCGTTCTTGGTGGAGTTGCCCACCGCGAAGACGACCACGCCCGCCAGGATGGCGAGGATGGCGATGACCACCAAGAGTTCGATCAGGGTGAAACCGCCCTGGCCGCGCTGCTCAATACGCTCTCTCATACTTCTCTCCCTCATTGTTTCCCCGCCGCGCTCTCACGGCGCTTTGAGAAGGTACAACGACGCTGAGCGCGAACGCAAGGGTCTTTTTTGGGCCGCGGTGGCCATTCCGTCACGGAGCGTGAGATAGCGCTCGCGAACTTCGTTCATTGGAGAAATCTTCGTCGCGGATCGTTGCGGAACACCGGAATTCGGCGGCGATGGTGCTCCGCTGAGAAGTGCTCCGCTATCCTCCTCGCCGGCGACCGTCCATCTCGGATGGCGGGCGCACGGGGGAGAGGTCGAGACCGGCGCTGCCGGCGTCGCCGTCGATCCTGCCCAAGGACCACTTGCAGAACCGGGTTGCGCATGTACGAGTCACGAACCGACCAGATCGAGCCGTACCTCGGGTACCTCTGGCAGTACGGCGCCACCGACCTCCATCTCTCGGCGGGCTCGGTGCCGAGGGTCCGCATCGACGGCAAGCTGGTCACGATCCCCGAGGCCCCGGTCTCCACCCCGGGCTTCGTCGAGACGGCGATCCGTGACCTCCTCGCCGACGGCGACTACCGCACCTTCGAGGACGAACGGCAGCTCGACTTCGCGTTCGGCTGGGCCGACACGGCTCGCTTCCGGGCCAACGCCTTCTACCAGATGGACCGGCCGGGGCTGGCACTGCGGCTCATCCCCACCGACATCCCCACCCCGGAGCAGCTCGGCCTGCCCGCCGCGTGCGGGCAACTGGTGACCCGCCCGCACGGCCTGGTGCTCATGACCGGCCCCACGGGCTCGGGCAAGTCCACCACCCTCGCCGCCATGATCGGCTGGATCAACCAGCACCGCCCGGTGCACATCCTCACCATCGAGGACCCGGTCGAGTACGTGCACAACTCGAAGATGGCGCTGGTGAACCAGCGCGAGGTCGGCACCGACGCCGTGTCCTTCGCCGACGGCCTCAAGGCCGCCCTTCGTGAGGATCCCGACGTCATCCTCGTGGGCGAGATGCGCGACATCGAGACGATCTCGCTGACGCTCACGCTGGCGGAGACCGGCCACCTCGTGTTCGCGACCCTGCACACGAACGACGCGTCGCAGACCGTCGACCGCATCATCGACGTCTTCCCGGCCGACCAGCAGGAGCAGATCCGCACGCAGTTCGCCATGTCGCTGGCCGCGGTGATCTCGCAGCGCCTGGTCCCGAAGATCGGCGGCGGCCGGGTGGCCGCGTACGAGATCCTCATGGGGACCTCTGCGGTGAGCAACCTCATCCGAGAGGGGAAGGTCCGGCAGCTGCGCAACATCATCGCCACCGGTCAGCGAGAGGGCATGTGCGTGCTGGAGCAGTCGCTGGGCAACCTGGTCGCCCAGGGCATCATCAGCGTCGAGGAAGCGTGGGCGGCGTCCGTGCACCCCGAGGACATCTCGGCGCTGCACTCCAGCCACCAGGACCCGAACGTCGGGGGCACGCCGAACACCGACCCCGGCATCCGGCTGTGAGCCCAGCGCAGCAGACGGTCCTGATCGTCTTCGGCATCCTGGCCGGCTTCGCAGTCGGCTCCTTCGCGTGCGTCGTGATCGAACGGATGCCGGTGATGCTGGACGAGCCGAAGCACGGCGACCTCTGGGACACCCGCCCGTGGGGCGAGGTGCTCGGCGGGCACAGCCGGTGCTCGAGCTGCGGGAACCCGATCCGGCCCGTCGACAAGATCCCGTTCCTCTCGTGGCTGGTGCTGCGCGGCAAGTGCCGGAACTGCGACGAGCGGATCCCCGCGTTCCACCCCCTGGTGGAGCTGGCCGTGCCCGCGATCGGTGTCCTCGTGGTCCTCGCCTACGGCTGGGGATGGCGAGTGGTCCCGGTGCTGTGGCTCGTGCCGGTCGCGGTCGTCATCGCGGCGATCGACCTCCGGACCTACATCGTCCCCACGCGCGTGGTGTGGCCGGCGTTCGGGGTCTCCGTCGTCCTCTCCGTCATCGCGGCGCTGGTGGAGGGCGAGCCGGTCTGGTTGCTCGGCGGCGTGGTCGGCGCCCTGACGTTGTGCGTGCCGTTGGGGCTGATCTGGTTCGCGATGCCGAGCGGCATGGGGTTCGGTGACGTCCGGCTCGTCGTGCTCCTCGGATGGACCGTGGGCTTCGCCGCCGTCGACGTGGGTCGGGGCTGGATCACCGCCCTCTTCGTCGCCGTGATCGCGCTCGCGCTCTCGGCGGTCACGGGCATCGTCTTCAGCCTGATCGGTGTCACCGCCCGCGGGCGGCAGGCGAAGGTCCCCTTCGGTCCGTCGCTGGTGCTGGGCGCGCTCGTCTGCATCATGTTCGCCACGGAGATCCTCGATTTCTTCGAGCTGACGTAGCCCGTGACGTCGGTTCGAGTGTCGATGTGCGGTTCTTGCGGGTAACGACGTATTGGCCGTAAGCTTCAGGCGGTCTGCTGAGGGGTTGCGATGGGCGTACGGGGTGAAGGCAGTGGGTGACCCGTCACGTGCCCACGCGCCTGCGACCCTGCGGCACCCGCGAGGTCAGGACGGATTCATGCTGATGTTCGTGCTGGCAGTCGTGCTGATGCTCAGCATCGCGGCCATCGCCTTGCTCCGTATGACCTTGACCGCGGGCAACGTGGCCAGCGGGCTGTCCGTGTCCACTCGAACCCTGCATGCGATCGACGGATCCATGGAGAAGGCAGTGAACGAGTTCCGCAACGACACCCTCAAGGCGTGCGACGGCAGCGCGACGAACTACGGCACCTACAAGGTCGCCTGCACCGACGTCGTGTTCACCACTGCGCCGGCGCCTGCAGGCCGCACGATGACCTTCCTCGCCGAGAAGGGCACCGGTGAGGTGGCGGGCAAGGCGCGTGTCCGGGTCGTCGACGCGGTCAACGGGCAGCCGAGCGTGGGGTACAGCATCGAGGTGTGCGACTGGTTGCTGGGCGCCGCGTCGGTCGACGAAGAGCTCCGGGGGTGTTCTGCGTGACCCGGCCCTGTCGGCGCTCCTCGATGCGGCGGCGCTCGACGCCGTCGCAGCGCGGCATGACGCTCATCGAGGTCCTCGTCGCCATGGCCATCCTGGGCCTGGTGATCGGCGGCATCCTCTCCGCCACCCTCACGGCGAACACCGCCGGCTCGACCGCGAACAAGAACGCGCGACTCAACGTGCTCATGACCGCCTTCGGCGAGAGCATCAAGAACCTGAACTACGCGGACTGCGCCGACGCCGCGAGGTACCAGACGGACTTCGACACCGCCGAGGACTCGCTGCCGGACGACGCCGAGGACCTGCGAACCGCACTCGGCGCCACCCTGACCGTCGAGCTCGTCACCAACGGTGTGGAGTGCCCCAGCGTCGACTCGGGCGTCCAAACCGTCAAGCTCAAGGTGAGGGTTCACGATCGGACCCTCACGCGGGAAGTGGTGAAGCGGACTCCGGACCCCGGCGTGATCCCGTTCGACTTCGACTTCAACTACGTGCAGCGGAGCGCGCTGAACGATCCACTCGTGGTGTGGGGCCTCACTGCGACCGGTTCCACCTCCATCTTCCAGTACGAGTGGTGGTGCGAAGGCGCCTGGGCCGAGGTGGGCCCGTCGGCGGAGCCGACGACGCCACCCCACATCGTGGCGGTCCGGCCG
>JAEZFI010000217.1 GCA_023437745.1 Actinomycetes bacterium | reverse complement strand
GGGCGCGGGTGGGCGCGATAGCCTCGCGGGAACCGACGTTCAGGAGAGGTTGTGGCAAAGCACATCTTCGTCACCGGCGGCGTGGCATCGAGTCTCGGGAAGGGGCTCACCGCCTCCTCCCTCGGTCGGCTCCTGAAGGCCCGTGGCCTTCGGGTGACGATGCAGAAGCTCGACCCCTACATCAACGTCGACCCCGGCACGATGAACCCCTTCGAGCACGGAGAGGTGTTCGTCACCGAGGACGGGGGAGAGACCGACCTCGACCTCGGCCACTACGAGCGGTTCATCGACGAGAACCTGACCAAGGGCTCCAACGCCACCACCGGGTCCATCTACACGACGGTCCTGGCCAACGAGCGCAAGGGTGAGTACCTCGGCAAGACGGTGCAGGTCATCCCCCACGTCACCGACGAGATCAAGCGGCGGGTCTCCGACCTCGCCACCGGCGACGTCGACGTCGTCATCACCGAGGTCGGCGGCACCGTCGGCGACATCGAGATCCTCCCGTTCCTCGAGGCCATCCGGCAGTTCCGCCTCGACGTCGGCCGCGAGAACGTCTTCTACCTGCACGTCACGCTGGTGCCGTTCATCGGCCCGTCCGGCGAGCAGAAGACGAAGCCCACGCAGCACTCGGTCACCGAGCTGCGCAGCCGGGGCATCCAGCCCGACGCGATCGTGTGCCGGTCGGAGGGCCCCATCTCGGCGGACCTCAAGCGCAAGATCAGCTCGCAGTGCGACGTCCCGCCCAACGCGGTGGTCAACGCCGCCGACGCCGACAGCCTCTACGACATCCCGCTGGTGCTCCGGGAGGAGGGCCTCGACACCGTCGTGTGCCGGATGCTCGGGCTGCCCGACGTCGAGCCGGACCTGCTCGAGTGGGAGGACCTCGTGCGGAGGGTCGGCGCGGCGACGTTCCCCGTGCGCATCGGCATCATCGGCAAGTACGTCAGCCTCCCCGACGCCTACCTGTCCGTGGTCGAGTCGCTCCACCACGCAGGCGCCCACCACGGTGTGGACGTCCAGCTCGAGTGGATCCAGGCCGAGGACGTCGAGGGCCTCCTCGCTGCAGGGCGCCTCGCCGACCTCGACGGCATCGTGATCCCGGGTGGCTTCGGCGTCCGGGGTGTCGAGGGGAAGATCGCGGCTGCCGGCTACGCCCGTGAGCACGAGCTGCCCTGCCTCGGTCTGTGCCTGGGCATGCAGGTCATGACGATCGAGTTCGCCCGCAACGTGCTGGGCCTCCACCGGGCCAACTCGGCCGAGTTCGACCCCCACACGCCGCACCCGGTCATCGACATCATGGAGACCCAGCGCGACGTGAAGGAGAAGGGCGGGACGATGCGGCTCGGCGCGTACATCGCGCAGCTCGAGCCGGGTTCCCAGGTCGCCCGCATCTACGGGTCGACGGTGGTGTCCGAGCGGCACCGCCACCGCTACGAGTTCAACCCTGCCTACCGCACCCGCTTCGAGGGGTCGGGATTCCACTGCTCGGGCACGTCACCCGACGGCCGCCTCGTCGAGTTCATCGAGCTCCAGGACCATCCGTTCTGGGTGGCCACGCAGGCCCACCCCGAGTTCAAGAGCCGGCCGACCAACCCTGCGCCGCTGTTCCGCGAGCTCATCGCAGCGGCCCGGGCGCGTGCCGAAGGCCGGAACCCCCATCTCATCGACCTCGACCAGTTCGAGGGGGACGATGAGCGCCGAGTTCCGGCACGTTGACGAGCGGGTCGTCCATCACGGCCACATCGTCAGCTTCGTCGAGGCCACGTTCGTAGGTCCCTCGGGCGAGGAGTTCCAGCGGGACATCGTCCGCCACCCAGGGGCTGCCTGCGTGGTCCCGCTGCACGACGACGGCACCGTGACGATGGTGCGCCAGTTCCGGGCGCCCCTGAACGCCGACCTCCTCGAGATCCCCGCCGGGAAGCTCGACGTGGAGGGGGAGGACCCGGAGCCGGCCGTCCGCCGCGAGCTGGCGGAGGAGGTCGGCCTGGCCGCCGAGCGGGTCGAGCTGCTCGTGTCGGTGGCGCTCTCACCCGGCTTCTGCGACGAGATCATCCACGTCTTCCTGGCCGAGGGCCTCAGCCCGGTGCCCTCCCAGGCGCACGGCCTGGAGGAGGAGCACATGGAGGTCGTGCGGGTGCCGTTGCGGACGGTGCCCGACCTGATCGCCCGGGGAGAGCTGACCGACGGCAAGTCGATCATCGGTCTGCTCGCCACGCTCCGCCGGATGGAGGGTGGCTCCGCCGGTCCAGCCGCCGCGACCTCGGACGATCCGAGCCGCGCGGCCCGACACGGGTGAGCACCGTGGCGAGCGAGCCCGAGCTGCTCTGGTTCGAGATCGACGCGTTCCTCACGGCCCTCGTCGCCGAACGAGGCCGGAGCACGGCCACCGTGGAGGCGTACCGACGGGACCTGCGGCGGTACCAGCGGGCGATGACCGCCCGTGGCCTCGACCCGTCGACGATCGCCGCGCCCGACATCGAGGCGCACCTCGCCGACCTGCGCGGGGCAGGGCTCGCCATGGCCACCGTCGCCCGGGCGTCGGCGGCGATCAGGACGTTCCACCGCTTCCTGGCCCAGGAGGATGCCGGCACGGCCGATCCGGCCGCCCAGGTGGAGCCGCCCACCCGTGGTCGAGGCGTGCCCAAGGCGCTGACCGAGGCGCAGGTGACTGCGCTCCTCGACGCCGTCGTCGGGTTCGACCCGGTGGCCCGCCGGGACCGGGCGATGCTCGAGCTGCTGTACGGCTGCGGGCTGCGGGCCTCCGAGCTGGTCGGGCTCCGGATGGGTGACGTGGACCTCGACCGGCGGATGCTGCGGGCGTTCGGCAAGGGGTCGAAGGAGCGGGTCGTGCCGATCGGTCGCCCCGCTGCCGAGGCCGTGTCGGAGTGGCTCACCGTCGACGGTCGCGTGGCGATGGTGCCGGCACGGTGGCGCCGGCGGGACGACGCGGACGCTGTCTTCCTCAACCAGCGCGGCGGGCGCCTGAGCCGCCAGGGCGTGTGGCTCGTGCTCCAGGGGCGGGCGCGAGCGGTCGGGCTCGCCGACCTGGTCCACCCCCACGTGCTGCGCCACTCGTGCGCCACTCACATGTTGGAGCACGGTGCCGATCTCCGAGCTGTGCAGGAGATGCTGGGGCACAGCTCGATCTCGACGACGCAGGTCTACACGCGGGTCGCCGCGGAACGGCTGGTCGAGGTGTACCGGCACGCCCATCCGCGGGCGCTGGCGGAGGCCTCGTGAGCCGCGTCCCGCTGCGGCCGCTGCACCGCGCCCGCCGGTTCTTCGGGTCGATCCGACCCGGTGGGCCCCGTCAGGCGGACCTCGAATGGGTGCGCGGTGTGCTCAGCGAGCCCGAGCACCGCTGGTTCCAGCGCATGACCAACCCGGACCGGCGCCACAGCGTGGAGGTGGGACGGGCCGTCGAGGCACACCTCGACGAGCTCCGCCTGGACGGCGAGCCGCTCGACGACACGCAGCGCAGGGCGACCCTGGCCGCCGCCCTCCTCCACGACGTGGGCAAGGCGCAGGCCGGCCTGCGGACGTACGGACGCGTCATCGCCACGCTGTCGGGTGCCATCGGGGGCGCCGACTTCGCCGAGGCGTGGCAGGAGACGACCGGCTTCACCCGCAAGGTCGGGCTCTACCTGCGCTACCCGATGATCGGCGCCGAGATCCTGACGATGGCCGGCTCCCACCCGTGGGCCGTCTCGTGGGCCGCCGAGCACCACTCACCGCCCGAGGAGTGGACGGTGCCGGTCGAGGTCGGCGAGGTGCTGGCCGCCGCCGACCGCTGACCCGCGTTCCGCGGGACCAGATCGACCAGATTCTGGCCTTTCGCGGGACCAGATCGACCACTTCGACGTCGCGAATGGTCGATCCCGTCCCGCGGAACGTGGGGGTGCGGGCTCGGATCAGCGGGGGGTGAGCCCCACGGCGGCGCGGGCACGGTCGAGGACGGGCTCGGCGATGCTGCGGGCGCGCTCGGCGCCGGCGGCGAGGATCCGCTGCGTCTCGCCGGGATCGGCAGCGAGCTCGGCGTAGCGGGCCTGGAGCGGGGCGAGCGCCTCCACGACGGCGGCGGCGGTGGCCGCCTTCAGGTCGCCGTAGCGGGTGTACTCCGTGGCGAGGATCTCGGGGGTGGAGCCCGTCGTGGCCGCGAGGATCGAGAGCAGGTTCGACACGCCGGGCTTGGTGGCGACGTCGTAGCGGACCTCGTTCTCGCTGTCCGTCACCGCCCGCTTGAACTTCTTCTCGACGACCTCGGGTGGGTCGAGGACGTACACGATGCCCTGCGGGGAGTCGAGCGACTTGGACATCTTCGACGTGGGGATCTGGAGGTCCATGATGCGGGCGCCCGCCGGTGGGATCGAGTGGGCGGGCACGACGAAGGTGTCGCCGTAGCGGGAGTTGAATCGCTCCGCGAGGTCACGGCTCAGCTCCACGTGCTGGCGCTGGTCGTCGCCGACCGGGACCTTCTCGGTCTCGTAGAGCAGGATGTCCGCGGCCATCAGCGCCGGATAGGTGAAGAGGGCGGCGGGGACGAATGCCCCCTGCTTGGACTCCGCCACCTCACGCTTGTCCTTGAACTGCGTCATGCGGCTGAGCTCGCCGTAGCTGGCCGTGCACTCCATCAGCCAGGCGAGCTCCGAGTGGGCGGGGACGTGGCTCTGCACGAACAGGACGCACCGCTCGGGGTCGAGGCCGGCGGCGAGGTAGAGCTGCGTCAGCTGGTAGGTGCGCCGCCGCAGCTCCTCCGGATCACCGACGCTGGTGAGGGCGTGGAGGTCGACGATGCAGTACACGGACTCGTCGGCGTCGAGGTCGCGGACCCAGTTGACGACGGCGCCGAGGAGGTTGCCGAGGTGGAGGTCGCCCGAGGGCTGGATGCCGCTGAACACTCTGGCCATGGGCTGGCAAGCTACCGCCCTCCGGGGGACCCAAGAACCCGGTTCCTCCCGCTGCCGGGCCGTTCTGTGTCGTGAGACGCGCCAGATCTGGCGCATTCCACGACACAGAACGATGGGAGGGGTGGGGCGGGGGGCGGGGAGGGCGATGGAATTACGCCTCTGTCATTCGGAGGGGGTGGGCTGCTAGCGTTGCGGCCATGGCCGTCGACGTGCAGACCCCCGTCTTCGAGGGGCCGTTCGACCTCCTGCTGCACCTGATCCTGCGGGAGCAGGTGGAGCTGTACGAGGTCTCGCTGGTCACCATCGTGGACGCCTACCTGGCCGAGCTGGAGAAGATGGAGCGGCTCGACCTCGAGCTGACCACCGAGTTCCTCCTGATCGCGGCGACCCTCGTCGAGCTCAAGGCGCGGCGCCTCCTGCCGGGCATGGACGACGCCGACCTCGACGAGGAGCTGGCGCTGTGGGAGGAGCGGGACCTGCTCCTGGCGCGGCTCCTCGAGTGCAAGACGTTCAAGGACGCTGCGATCGTCCTCGAGCGGCTCCACGCAGCGGCGGCGCACCGAGTGCCCCGCACCGTGGGACCCGACGAGCGCTTCATCGACCTCACCCCCGACGCGCTCGAGGGGGTCACGCCGGACCAGCTGCGACGGGCCTTCATCCGGGCCGTCACGCCCAAGCCGGTGCCGCGCATCGACATGTTCCACGTCGCCCCGGTGCGGGCGTCGGTCATGGACGCGGTCGCCGAGCTGATCGAGGAGCTGCCCCACGCGGGGCGGGTGACCTTCCGGTCGCTCACCGCCGCCTTCGTGGAGCGCCTCGAGATCGTCGTCCGGTTCCTGGCCGTGCTGGAGCTGTTCAAGCAGGGGTTCATCGACGTCTCGCAGCCCGAGGCGTTCGGCGACATCGAGATCTCGTGGTGCGGCTCCGCCGAAGCCGCCCGCATGGAGCTGGTCGACGCCTACGAGGGCTGAGCCGGCGACGCACTGAACGGACTGGGGACCACATGGACGACACCGACGTCACGACGACGACCGATCGAGGCGAGGGCGCGCCGGCGTCGGACGAGGCGCGCCGGGCCATCGAGGCCATCATCATGGTGACCGACGAGCCCGCCGACCCTCGCCTGCTGGCGCAGCTCACCGAGGTGTCCGCCGAGCGGGTCGAGGCGATCTGCGAGGAGCTGGCGGAGGCCTACCGGTCCGAACGCCGCGGGTTCGAGCTGGTCAAGGTCGCCGGTGGGTGGCGCTTCCAGAGCTGCGCCGACATGTCGCCCTACGTCGAGCGGTTCGTGCTCTCGGGGCAGTCGGCCCGGCTGTCCGCCGCGGCGCTCGAGACGCTGGCCATCGTCGCCTACAAGCAGCCGATCTCGCGGGCGCAGGTGGCGGCGATCCGCGGGGTGAACGTCGACGGCGTCATGCGGACCCTGCAGCAGCGGGGCTACATCGCCGAGCTGGCGCGTGATCCTGGGCCCGGGCAGGCGATCCTCTTCGGGACGACGTCCACGTTCCTCGAGAAGCTGGGCCTGAACGCCATCGACGAGCTACCTGCGCTCGGTGAGTTCGTGCCGGGGCCCGACGTGCTCGAGGCGCTCGAGCAGGGGCTGCTGGTCGAGATGGACGGCGAGCTCACGGCGGAGTCCGAGGTCGGATCCGAGGCCGAGCCCGAGGGTGGCGCCACCTTCGCCGGGGCGGCGATCGACGAGCCCACGATCGACGACACCATCGACCTCGGGGCGCACGAGACGCCCCTCGACCTCACCGACGACGGGTTCGGTGCCGCGTCGGACGAACCGCTCGACGCCATGTCGGTGCTGGCGGATCGGCCCGAGGGCACCGATGACCGCGACCCCGCCTGACGACGGCGACCAGGGCGAACGCCTCCAGAAGATCCTCGCCCGCGCCGGGATCGGCAGCCGGAGGGTCTGCGAGGACCTGATCGACGCCGGCCGCGTGACGGTCGGGGGCGTGGTGGCCCGCCTCGGTGACCGAGCCGATCCGGAGCACGACGAGATCGCCGTCGACGGCACGCCGATCGGCACCCGCGAGGGCCTCGTCGTCTACCTCCTCAACAAGCCCGCAGGGGTGGTGAGCACCGCCGCCGACACCCACGGCCGACCCACCGTCGTCGAGCTGGTGCCCGACCGCCCGCGGGTCGTGCCGGTCGGTCGCCTCGATGCCCAGACGGAGGGGCTGCTGCTGCTGACCAACGACGGGACCCTGACCCACCGCATCACGCACCCGTCGTTCGGGGTCGAGAAGGAGTACCTCGCGCAGGTCGAGGGGCAGCCCTCGCGAGGCGCGCTCCGGCGGTTGCGCGACGGCGTGGAGCTGGAGGACGGGATCACCGCACCCGCGCAGGTCTCGCTGCTCGAGCCGTCCCTCCTCCGGCTGATCATCCACGAGGGCCGCAACCGCCAGGTGCGCCGCATGTGCGAGGCCGTGGGCCATCCCGTCGTGCGCCTCGTCCGCACCCGGATCGGGCCGTTGCGGGACCACCAGCTGGCACCCGGGGAGTGGCGGCAGCTCACGACCGACGAGGTCCGGGCGCTCGAACGGTCGGTCGGGGAGGGTCGGGGACGCCCCGAGCGCCCTCCGAGGCCACGGTAGAGTCACGTCCCGTGTCTGCAGCCGTACGCGCCCTCCGGGGCGCCACCACCTTCGAGGTCGACGAGGTCGAGCACATCTCGTCGCGGGTGGTGGAGCTGCTGCAGGAGATGCTCCAGCGCAACGCGGTCTCGCACGACGACCTGATCTCGATCCTGTTCACCGCCACGGACGACCTGCACTCGATGTTCCCCGCCACGGCCGCCCGCACCATCGGGCTGGGCGACGTGCCGTTGATCTGCGCCCGTGAGCTGTCGGTCGACGGCGCCACACCCCAGTGCATCCGGGTGCTCATGCACCTGAACACGACGTTGGACCGCTCCGAGCTGCGCCACGTGTACCTCGAGGGCGCCCGCGGCCTGCGGGACGACCTGCCCGAGTGATGGCGCCGGGCGACGAGGCACCACGGGCCCAGCTGATCGGAACGGGGCTGATCGGTGGCTCGGTGGGCCTGGCGCTGCGAGCGGCCGGCTGGCACGTGGTCGGCAGCGACCGGGACCCCGCCGTCGTAGCGGCAGCGCTGGCCTCGGGGGCGATCGACGAGGTCGGTGAGGACCCCGACGCACAGCTGGTCGTCCTCGCCATGCCGGTCGGCGCGATCCCCGATGCCGCCGCGGCGGCCCTCGAGGCGCACCCGTCAGCGGCGGTGACGGACGTCGGCTCGGTGAAGGGCCCGATCGTCGAGCGTGTCGCCGACCCACGCTTCGTGGGCGGACACCCGATGGCGGGTTCCGAGCAGGAGGGCGTCGCCGGTGCCCGCTCGACGATGTTCGCCGGTGCGACCTGGGTGCTCACGCCGGGCCCGGACACCGACCCCGCCGCGTACGCGCTCGTCCACCACGCCGTCACCGAGACCGGTGCCGAGGTCGTGACCATGTCCGCCACGGACCACGACCAGGTGGTCGCGACGATCTCGCACGTGCCGCACCTGACGGCGGCCGCCCTGATGGGGCTGGCGTCGGCCCGCAGCCGTGACCACGCCGCCCTCCTGCGCATGGCAGCCGGGGGGTTCCGCGACATGACGAGGATCGCGTCGGGGCACCCGGGCATCTGGCCCGACATCTGCTCGGAGAACGCCGCCGCCATCGACGACGTCCTCGGGGCCCTCGTCGACGAGCTCGTCGAGCTGCGCCGCATCGTGGCCGGCTCCGACCGAGCGGGCCTCCTCGCCCGGCTCGAGGCGGCGCGCACCGCCAGGACCAACCTTCCGCTCGCGTCGACGCTGCCCGACTCGCTGGTCGAGCTGCGGATCGTGATCGAGGACCGGCCGGGCTCGCTCGCCGAGGTCACCACCACCGCCACACGCGAGGGGGTCAACATCTACGACATCGAGATCGCGCACTCCGCCGAGGGGCAGCGCGGCGTGCTCGTGATGGTGGTGGACGAACGGCAGGCCGACCAGCTGGCGGAGGCGCTCGACGCCCTGGACTTCGTGGTCGCCGAGCGGAGGCTCCGATGACCGGCACGCGAGCGGTCGAGCCGCTCGACGCGCCGCCCGACGCGGTGGTCGCCCTGCCGGGCTCGAAGAGCCTCACGAACCGGGCGCTCGTGTGCGCGGCGCTCGCCACCGGCACGTCCCGGCTCTCAGGCATCCTCCTGGCCGACGACACCCACGCGATGCTCGACGGCCTCCGTGCCCTCGGCGCCGCGATCGACGTGGTCGACGGCCCGGACGCGGTGGTCACCGGCACGGGCGGCGCGCTCCGGGAGGGCCCCGTCGCCGTGGACGCCCGACTGTCCGGCACCACCTCGCGGTTCCTGATGGCGGTCGCAGGGCTGGCACGCGGACCCGTGACCCTCGACGGCGGCGTCCCGTTGCGGGAGCGCCCCATGGGCGACGGGTTCGCCGCGCTCGCGTCCGCCGGTGTCGGGGTCGAGGGCAGCGAGGGCCATCTGCCGGTCACGTTGCGCGGCGGCATGGACTGGTCGGGTCGGCTCGAGGTCGCAGGTGACGTGTCGAGCCAGTTCCTCTCTGGCCTCCTGCTCGCGGCTCCCGCGCTCACGTCCGGGTTGGAGCTGATCGTGGCGGGCGAGCTCCAGAGCGGGCCCTACGTCACGATGACGGTGCAGGTCATGCGGGCCTTCGGCGCGGAGGTCGAGGTCGGCGCCGACCTGCGGAGGTTCGCCGTGGCGCCGACGGGCTACACCGCGGCCGACTACGTGATCGAGCCCGACGCGTCGGCGGCCTCGTACTTCTTCGCCGCCGCGGCCGTGTGCGGTGGCCGCGTCCGCGTGGACGGGCTCGGCCGCTCGTCGCTCCAGGGCGACGTCCGGTTCGTCGACGTCCTCGCCCGGATGGGGGCGCACGTCGAGGTCGGCGAGTCGTCGATCGAGGTGACCGGACCGGAGCAGCTCGAGGGGGTCGACGTCGACATGGCCGACATCTCCGACACGGCGCAGACGCTGGGTGCCATCGCCCCGTTCGCCGAAGGGCCCACCATCGTGTCCGGGATCGGCTTCATCCGGGCCAAGGAGACCGACCGCATCGCCGCGGTGGTCGAGGAGCTCAGCCGCTTGGGGGTGGCCGCGGAGGAGCTGCCCGACGGTTTCAGGGTCCAGCCCGGCCCGGTCCAGGGCGGCATCGTGCAGACGTACGACGACCACAGGATGGCCATGAGCTTCGCCGTGTGCGGGCTCCGGGTCCCCGGGGTGGTCATCGCCGACCCCGACGTCGTGGCCAAGACCTTCCCCGACTTCTTCGAGCGCCTCGACCAGCTGCGGCGCGTCGACACCGAGGGCGCGGGTCGCGGCGTGGTCGCGATCGACGGCCCCGCAGGGTCGGGGAAGTCGACGGTCGCGCGTCTGGTGAGCGACCGGCTCGGCATCCCGTACCTCGACACCGGGGCGATGTACCGGGCCGTGACGTGGGCGGCCCAGGACGCCGGCGTGGACGTCGGCGACGCCGATGCGGTGTCCGCCGTGAGCCGCGACATGGTGCTGGACGTGACGACCGAGCAGGTGCTGGTCGACGGGGTCGACGTCACGAGTGCGATCCGGGGCCCGGAGGTCACGGGCGCCGTGTCCGTGGTGGCCGCCCACTCCGGTGTGCGCACGGAGATGCGGCGTCGCCAGCGGGTGTGGATGAAGGCGCACGGCGGCGGCGTGGTCGAAGGGCGAGACATCGGCACCGTCGTGTTCCCCGATGCGGCCGTGAAGGTGTTCCTGAACGCTTCGCCGCTGGCCAGGGCCCGCCGGCGGGCCACGGAGCGCAACGAGATGGACGAGGCCGACGTGGAGCGAGTGGCCGAGGAGCTGGCGCGCCGCGACCACCTGGACTCCACCCGGGACGACTCGCCGCTCCACGAGGCCGCCGACGCGCTCGTCGTCGACACGACGGACCTGACCATCGACGAGGTCGTGGGGATCGTCGTGGAGCGATATCACCGGGAGGTGGGCGATGCACAGCGGTCGCGGTGACCGGACGGCCGTCGAGACGGGCCGGGGCCCGGGAGCCGGTGCGCTGTACCGAGTCCTGCGCAGCCTGGGCCGGGTGCTGGCGCGGCTCTATTGGCGGCTCGAGGTGCACGGGGTCGAGCGGTTCCCGGCGACGGGTGCGTACGTGCTGTCGCCGGTCCACCGCTCCAACATCGACTTCCTGCTCCCGGCCCTGGCGTGCCCCCGACGGGTCCGCTGGATGGCGAAGGACTCGATCTTCATCGGCGGGCCCGTCGAGCGGTTCCTGAGGGCGATGGGCGCGTTCCCGGTGAAGCGCGACACCGTCGACCGGGCGTCGCTCGCGACGTGCCTCGACGTGGTCGCCGACGGCCAGCCGCTCGTGATGTTCCCCGAGGGTCGGCGCCGCGAAGGCCCGGTCGTCGAGGAGCTGCTCGACGGTCCCGCCTTCGTGGCCTGCCGCCAGCGCGTCCCGATCGTGCCGATCGGCCTCGGCGGCTCGGATCTCGCGATGCCGATCGGCTCGAAGATGATCCGCCCCCGGAAGGTCGTCGTGGTCGTGGGGGAGCCGATCTACCCCGACGTCCCGCTGGAGGGCCGGGTCCCCCGCAGCGACGTGAAGGCGTTCAGCGAGCAGCTCCGCGAGCGGCTCCAGGTCCTCTACGACGAGGCCCAGCGCCTCGCCGGCGCCGCCTGAGTTGGCCCGGCCCAGTGATGAGTCAGGCCGGGTAACGCAGCGAAGAAGGCCGAGGAACGAGGCCGAGCCTGAGCGGAGTTGGCCCGGCCCAGTGGGCTACGCGAGGTCGGCGAGGACGTCGCTGGCGCCGGTGCTCCGGTCCCAGCTCGACTCGGCGGAGGCCGCCCCGAACAGCGCTCCCGCCGCCGACTCGATCGCCCCCACCAGCGCCCGAAGGTTCCGGGGCGGGGGGAAGTACTCGTCCTCGTCCGTGATGCGGACCTCGGTCACGCCCTCCCGCGGGGCGAGGTGCGCGATGACCGCCTCGACCAGCTCCTCGGGCGCCGAGGCCCCGGCGGTCACGCCGACGGTGCCGGACAGGTCGTCGGGCACCTCCGCGGCGTCGTTCACACGTGTGACGCTGGCGCACCCGGCGGCCCGGGCCAACTTCTCGAGGGCGAGGGTGTTCGAGGAGTTCGCCGAGCCCACCACGATGACGGCGTCGCACTGCGGTGCGATCTCCATCAGCGCGGACTGGCGGTTCGTCGTGGCGAAGCAGAGGTCCGAGCGGCCCGGCAGCCAGAGCTCGGGGTAGCGATCCAGCGTCGCCTCCTTGACGTCCGCCCAGTCGCGATGGCTCAGGGTGGTCTGGGCGAGGAGCGCCACGGGCGTCTCGAACTCGGGCAACGCGGCGACCTCGGCGACGGACTCGACGCGCCACATCGCCTCGGGTGCGACGGCCATGGTGCCCTCGGCCTCCTCGTGCCCCTCGTGGCCGATGTAGACGATCTGGTAGCCCCGGCCGCTTCGGACCTTCACCTCGTGGTGGACCTTCGTGACCAGCGGGCAGACGGCGTCCACCACCACGCCGCCCGAGGCGCGGGCGTCGGCCACCACCTCGGGCGCCGACCCGTGGGCGGACAGCATCACCGGGCTGCCCGGCGGCACCTCCTCGATGCCGTCGACGAACACCACGCCGAGGTCACGGAAGCGCTCGACCACCCGCTGGTTGTGGACGATCTCGTGGTAGCAGTAGACGGGCGGGGGGAAGAGCCGGACCATCCACGCCAGGGCCTTGATCGCCATCTCCACCCCCGCGCAGAAGCCGCGCGGCGCGGCCAGCAGGACCCGGTCGACGTGGCCGCCGGTGTCGGCGGAGGGAGGAGGTGTGCTCGCGGTGGTGGGGCTCGTCACTCGTCGTGCAGGTAGGTAGGGGCCATGTCGCCGAAGGCATCGGTGACCGCCGAGCCGAGTCCGACCGGCGTGGCGTCGAGACCTGCACGGTATCGCAGCTCTGCCGTGATGAAGTGTCGGACCACCGGCCACGCCTCGGCGCCGGTGGCGTTCGGCGGGAGGCAGCCGTCCTGGGCGAACCCGACGATGGCCTCGGGGAAGACGACGCCCGCCGCGGCGGCCATCGCCATGAACCCGCCCTTGTCGCGCTCCATCTCGCAGAGGTCGGTGAAGGCGTTGTTGTGGCCCGACCGGGGCACGATCACGAGCTTCCGCTCGCCCGACGTGTGGGCGTACGCGGTCTCCACCAACGAGACGTCGACGATGTGGTCGTCGGAGCCCGTGATCCACATGGCTGCCTTGTCGGGGTTCCGCATCGCGTCGGGCAGGGTCGAGCCCGACCACCAGGTCAGGGGCGGGAGGGTCACCCCGAACGAGATCGAGATCCACGACGAGACGTCGGTGCGCTCACCCGCCAGACGCGTCGACGACCACCCTCCCGCCGAGTGGCCGACGGGGAAGAGCCGTGAGGTGTCGATCCGTCCGGCGAGCGCGCCGCTGCCCTGGTCGAGGGCGCGGGCGGCGGCCACGGTCAGGTCCACGAGGTCCGGTTCGGGGCGGTTCGGGACGCCCGGCGCGGCCGTCAGCCCCCGAAGCCCCCGCTCGACGTAGTCGGGGGAGATGACCACGAAGCCCCAGCTCGCGAGGTGGGTCGTCAGGGAGGACGACTGCGTCCGGAACGACGCGAAGCCGTGGCTGAACAGGACGAGCGGGAAGCGACCGTCGGCGGCGGGCAGCCCTGGGGCGGCGTCGGTGGTGAACACCGGGTCGACGGCGGCAGGGAGGAGCTCCTGCACCGCCGGGGGCAGCGCGGCGCGCAGGTGGTAGGACGCCGGGGCCACCGTCGCCGACGAGCCCGGAACGGCCGGGTACCAGACCTCGGCGGCGCGGCCGGGCTCGACCTCGACGGTGAGCACGCCGACGTCGTAGGGGCCGCGCCGGGCGTAGGCGGCCTCCGCCGCTCGCGGCGCCGTGTCCGGGTCGACCCCGCCCTGGTGCGGGGCGGGCGGTGCGGTGGTGCACGCCGCCAGGAGGGTCACGGCGACGCCGACCGCCGCCATCGATGCCCGTGCCGTTCGCATCCCCACCTCGCTCACGCCGTCCTCCCGCCCGAATCGCGGTTCTGTCACTGCGGGTGCGACAGGAACGTCGCACCCGCAGTGACAGAACCGCAGTGGGGAGAGTGTGCCACGGGTCATCCAGCAGTGCCGGAGGGGGCCATGGCGAGGGGTGCGGCGTAGCATGGCCCCGTGTCCGATGCCCGTGTGCTGAGCGTGGCGGCGGGATCGCCTGCTGCGCTCGCAGGCGTCCGCGCCGACGACCTGATCCTGGCCGTCAACGGCCAGCCCCTGCGCGACGTGATCCAGTACCGCCTCCTGACCGACGAGGAGGAGATCCACCTCGAGCTGCTGCGCGGCCCCGAGGGCGTGTCGGTCGAGGTCCAGAAGCAGGCCGGCGTGGCGCTCGGCATCGAGGTCGCCTCGGCCGTGTTCGACGGCGTCCGGACCTGCGACAACCACTGCGAGTTCTGCTTCATCTACCAGCTGCCGCCCGGGATGCGCCGCAGCCTGTCCCTCAAGGACGACGACTACCGCCTGTCGTTCCTGTACGGGAACTTCACCACGCTCACCCGGTTCACCGAGGCCGACCTGGAGCGCGTGATCACCGAGGGGCTGTCGCCCCTGTTCGTGTCGATCCACGCCACCGACCCCGACCTCCGCGTCGAGATGCTGCGGAATCGTCGGGGGGCGACGTCACTCCGGTGGCTCCGCGCCCTGCTGGACCACGGTGTCGAGGTGCACGGTCAGATCGTCGTGTGCCCGGGTCTCAACGACGGCCCAGCGCTCGACGACACCATGGCCGGGATCCTCGACGAGTACCCCGAGCTGGCCGACGTCGCGGTCGTGCCCCTCGGCGTGTCCCGCTACAACACAGAGGCTCGCATGCGGCCGCACACCCGTGACGAGGCGATCGCCGTCGTCGAGACCGTGACCCGGTGGCAGGCGCGCTTCGCCGAGCTGCTCGGGCACCCCATGGTCCACGCTGCGGACGAGTACCACCTGTTGGCCGGCCGGCCGTTCCCCGACGCTTCCGTGTACGGCGACTTCGGCATGCACGAGGACGGGATCGGCATGGCTCGGGCCTTCGAGGCAGAGTTCACCGGGGCGACGGGCGGCCATGCCATCGGCGTGCAGCCCGGCTTCTTCGCCGCGGTCGACGGGGCACCGGCGGAGGGCTACCGGGCCCCTCGCACCTCGATCCACGACGAGGAGCCCATGGCGACGCCGGTGACGCTGGGCGCGGCCCGGCGCCGCGGCGGGATCGGGATCCTCACCGGCCCGCTCGGCGCCCAGGTGCTCGCACCGCTCGTCGGGTCGCTGGGTCGCAGCGACGTGCGGATCGTCGAGGTCGAGAACCGGTTCTTCGGCGGCAACATCGGGGTGACGGGGCTGATGGTGGGGGAGGACCTGGTCCGAGTGCTCAGCGAGCAGCCGGAGGGCGACCGCTACCTCCTCCCGGACGTGTGCCTGTCCGGCGACCGCTTCCTCGACGGTCTGACGCCCGCCGACCTGCCGCGACGAGTGGAGATCGTCCCCACCGACGGCGTGGCGCTCCGGCGGGCGCTCGACGCCCGGACGCCCGCGCGTGTCCTGGCCGGGACGGGTGCGGCGTGAGCACGAAGCGGCCGATGGTCGCCATCGTCGGTCGCCCGAACGTCGGCAAGTCCACGCTCGTCAACCGGGTGATCGGGCGCCGCGAGGCGATCGTCGAGGAGCGCCCCGGCGTGACCCGTGACCGCAAGACCGTCGAGGCCGAGTGGCAGGGCATCGAGTTCGACCTCGTCGACACCGGCGGTTGGATGGCAGGCGGCACCGACCTCGACAAGAAGGTCTCCCGGCAGAGCGAGGCCGCGCTGCGCGACGCCGACGTCGTGCTGTTCGTGGTCGACGCGACCGTCGGGATCACCGAGGAGGACGCCGCGATGGCCGACATCGTCCGGCGGATCGACCGGCCCGTGCTCCTCACCGCGAACAAGGTCGACGACACACGCCACGAGGCGGCGATCTGGGAGCTGATGTCGCTCGGACTGGGCGAGCCGCACCCGATCTCGGCCATCCACGGGCGGGGCACCGGCGACCTGCTCGACGCGGTGATCTCGTTCTTCCCGCAGGCCGAGCCGGCCGAGGAGGCCGACGGCCTCGCCAGCGGCGGCGACGACGCCGGTGCGATGTTCTCCGTCGCGCTGGTCGGGCGGCCCAACGTCGGCAAGTCGACGCTCTTCAACCGCCTGATCGGCGAGGACAGGGCGGTCGTCCACGACATGCCGGGCACGACCCGCGACGCCATCGACACGGTGGTGGACACCGACTACGGGCCGGTCCGGTTCATCGACACCGCCGGGATGCGCCGCAAGGCGCGGATCGACGAGAAGACCGAGTACTTCTCAATGGTGCGGGCCCTGCAGGCCGTGGACCGTGCGGACTCGGCGCTCCTCGTGATCGACGCCACCGAGGGGATCACCCACCAGGACCAGCGGCTCGCCGAGCGGATCGACGCCGCGGGGTGTCCGATCGTGGTCGTCCTCAACAAGTGGGAGGAGCTCGACACCGAGGCCCGCCAGGACCTGCTCTACCAGCTCGGGCAGAAGCTGTACTTCCTCGGGGAGTCGGCGGTGCTGCGGATCTCGGCGCTCAGCGGGCGTGGGGTGCACAAGCTGATGCCCGCGCTGGGGTCGGCGATCGAGGCCTACCGGCGCCGGGTGCCGACCCGGAAGGTCAACGACGTGCTGCGCGCCGCGCAACAGGCGCAGCCTGGACCGCACGGCGTCCGCGTGCTCTACGCGACACAGGGCGCCACCGACCCGCCCACGTTCACGCTGTTCTCGAACAAGGACATCCCGCCGCACTACCTGCGCTACCTCGAGCGTCGGCTCCGGGAGGAGTTCGACCTCCACCAGACCCCGATCAAGATGCGGGTTCGGCGGCGCAGCGAGTGACGACGGGGCGTCCGAGCCTTCTGGGTGCGGCGCCACGCAACCGGTTCCGCCGCGACCCGGTCGGTAGCCTGCAACCATGACCGTGCTGCTCGGCGGCGTTGCCGTCGTCGCTCTGATCGCGGCGGCCCTCTGGGCCCGTGCGGCGATCTTCCGGCTCAAGTTCATGCGTCGGATCGAGCGGACGTCGTCGGACCCCGAGGTGCGCCTGCTGGCGTCGGGGGCGCTGTCCCGGGACGCGCACGCCGCCCTCGCCTACCTGGTCGTGGCCGTCGCCGCGGCCGCCGGCGCCGTCGGTGGGTGGGACGCACTCGCACCCGCGCTGGCGGCCGTCATCCTCCCCGCGGCGTGGACCGTGTGGATCTCCCGGTACGCGCGGAGGGACGCCCGGCTGTCGAACATGCGGCTCGACCTGGAGCAGCGAGCGCACGCCGTGCTGACCGAGGCCGACCTGGCGCCCCGGCGATGGGCCGAGCGGCTGGCTCCCTCGACCCTGCCGGACATCGCCGGCTTCACGGTCGGCACCGCGCACCAGGCGGGCGAGGGTGTCATGTCGGGTGACCTCATCGACGTGTTCCGGCTGCCGTCGGACCGGCTCTGCTGCGTGGTCGGCGACGTGAGCGGCCACGACGTCGAGGCGTCGATCACCGCCCTCCAGACCAAGTACCTCCTCCGGTCGTACCTCCGGCGCTTCCGGGATCCAGGGCAGGCGCTCGAGGAGCTCAACGCGCAGCTGATCGACCTCGAGCGGCCCGAGGAGTTCATCTCGGTGTTCGTCGCCGTCTTCGACCCGCCTGCGGGGACCGTGCGCTACGCGTCGGCCGGCCACCCGCCCGCCTGGCTCTGCGTCGAGCGCACCCCGACCGCCCTGCCCGCCACGGGGCCGCTCCTCATGCTCGACCCGACGTCCGCCTACGGGTCCTCCGAGCGGCCCTTCGCTCCGGGCGACGTGCTGCTGATCGCCACCGACGGGCTGGCCGAGGCCCGCCACGGCGACCAGTTCTTCGGTGAGGAGCGGGTCGCAGGGCTGCTCCGGCGTGAAGCGGATGCGGACCCGCCCGTCCTCTGCAAGACGATGATCGAGGCGGCCGTCGAGTTCGCCGGCGGTCCGCTCGGCGACGACGTCTCGGTCCTTGCAGTGCGGAGAGCCTGACCGCCGCGTGACACACTCTGCGCCCATGGGCGACGCCGCGATCGACGACACCGCAGCACGACTGACCGCCGCCATCGAGCGGTCGGGGCAGGGGAACCTCCACAAGGAGGGCGAGAAGCTCGCCCGCCAGAACAAGATGTTCGTGCGGGACCGGATCGACCTGCTGTGCGATCCGGGGTCGTTCGTCGAGGACGGTCGTCTGGCCAACGCCTCGGCCCCGGATCTCCCGGCCGACGGGGTGATCACCGGCATCGGGACGATCGACGGCCGCGCGGTCGCGGTGATGGCCAACGACCCGACGGTGAAGGCCGGCTCGTGGGGAGCGAGGACCGTCGAGAAGATCGTCCGCCTGACGGACATCGCGCTGCGCGACTCGTTGCCCGTGGTCTGGCTGGTCGACTCGGCGGGCGCCCGGATCACGGACCAGGTGGAGCTCTTCCCCGGTCGGAGGGGCGCGGGTCGCATCTTCTACAACCAGGTGCGCCTGTCGGGGAAGGTGCCGCAGATCTGCTGCCTGTTCGGGCCGTCGGCCGCCGGCGGCGCGTACATCCCCGCCTTCTGCGACCTCGTGATCATGGTCGAGGGCAATGCCTCGATGTACCTGGGCTCGCCCCGCATGGCCGAGATGGTGATCGGTGAGGTCACCACCCTCGAGGAGATGGGCGGCGCCCGGATGCACACGAGCGTCTCGGGGTGCGGCGACAACCTGGCGCACGACGACCACGATGCGATCGAGCAGGCCAAGGCCTACTTCACCTACTTCCCGACGCGCTGGGACGAGCCGCTCCCGCACTACGAGGCGGTGCCTCCGGTTCGTGAGCTCACCGACCAGGTCGTGCCCGCCACCGAGGCCCAGGGCTACGACATGCACCGGGTGATCGAGTGCCTGGTCGACGCCGAGAGCTTCTTCGAGGTCAAGCCGCTGTTCGCCCCCGAGCTGATCGTCGGTTTCGGGCTGATGGATGGTCGGCCCGTGGGCTTCGTCGCCAACAACCCTGCGGTGAAGGGCGGCGTCCTCTTCACCGACACGGCCGACAAGGCGGCCCGCTTCATCTGGTGCTGCGACGCGTTCGGCATCCCGCTCGTGTTCCTGGCCGACGTGCCGGGCTTCATGGTCGGGACCGCCGTCGAGCGGGAGGGCATCATCCGGCACGGGGCGAAGATGATCACCGCCGTGAGCGAGGCCACCGTGCCGAAGATCTCCGTGGTCGTGCGGAAGGCGTACGGCGCGGGCCTCTACGCCATGAGCGGGCCGGCGTTCGAGCCCGAGGCGACGATCGCGCTGCCCACGGCGAAGATCGCCGTGATGGGCCCGGAGGCCGCGGTCAACGCGGTGTTCGCCAACAAGATCGCGGCCATCGAGGACGAGGCCGAGCGCGAGGCGTTCGTCGCCGAGCAGCGCCGGATCTACGAGGAGGACGTGGACCTGCTGCGCCTCGCGTCCGAGCTGGTGATCGATGCCGTGGTCGACTGGGGCGACCTCCGCCGCGAGATCACCACCCGGCTCACCCGTGCCGCGGGCAAGACCCGCCACTTCTCGGACCGCCGCCACGGGGTCCCACCCGTCTGACTCCCAGCTTCCGCGGGACCAGAACAGCCAGTCGCGGGGTCGAAACGGCCGATCTGGTCCCGCGGAACCAGGGGAGGTGGTCGATCTGGTCCCGCGGAACCCGGGAGGTCAGAGGCCGTCGGCGGAGAGGACGGCCTCGACGAAGGCGTCGGGGGTCTCGAGCTGGGGGTAGTGGCCGGCGCCGTCCATCCACCGGAGGGTGGCGTCGGGTCGTGTCTCGGCGAGTCGATCCGCCATGGCGGACACGGCGATGGGGTCCTCGGGTCCCCACACGATCGTGAGGGGGGAGGGGTGCGTCTCGATCGCGCCGGTGTAGCGCCGCTCGTCGGCTCGGCGCTCCTCGATGTAGCGGATCGTGCGGGGGAGGAGCTGCGCACCCCCGGCGTGTCGCACGAGCTCCGCGTGAGCACAGAGGTCGAGGTGCGCGTGGTCCGGGCTGAGGGTGGCGACCAGGCTGGCCGCGAGGCCGTCACGGTCGGGCCCGAGGCCGTCGGCCAGGCGCTCGTCGGGCAGCTCGAGGAGGAACTGCTGGCCGGCGGTCAGGTTGGCCATCGCGATGTAGATGCTGCCGTTGGTGACGACCCGGCCCGTGACCTCGACGGGCCAGCTGCCCTCCATCTGGCGGGCCAGGAGCTCGCCGCCGACCGTGTCGCCCATGTCGTGGGTGAGGAGCGAGAGGCGATCCAACCCGAGGGCGGAGGTGAGCGCCACGACGAGGTCGGCTTGGAGCGCCAGCGTGTAGGCGAGATCCGGCTTCTCCGAGAGCCCGTAGCCGAGCAGGTCCAGCAGGACGACCCGGCGCTCCTCGGCCAGCCGATCGACGACGCCGGCGAAGTCCAGGGACGACGTGGGGAACCCGTGGACGATCAGGAGGGGTGGGTGCTCGGCGCGCCCTCCGGAGGGCACGTCGACCACGAAGATCGAGCGGCCGAGGAGCTCCATCCGCTCACCACGCGCCGCCCAGGCGCGCGCCTCGTCGTGCTCCAACCCTGCGTCCGAGTTCGCTCCCATGCACGCAGCATGGCCCAGCGGGGGCGTCGTTGTCGCAGCCCGGAACTGCCCGCTCGATAGGGTGCGCCGCGGAGCAGGCGCGTGGAGAGGAGCTCGGATGCCCGACTTCGCCGACGGGTCCGACGCGCTGGTCTTCGCCCTCGTCGTTCTGCGACTCCTGGTCCCGCTGTTCATCCCGCGGTTCCCGCTCCCAGCGATCCTCGTCGCGCTCGTGGTCGACGCCGCCGACCACACGATCTTCCAGCAGTTGACCGACCTCGACCTCGCCGGCTACCAGGTGTTCGACAAGGGGCTCGACATCTACTACCTGGCAGTCGCCTACATCGCGACGATCCGGAACTGGGGCGGCGGCCACGCGTTCGTGATCGCCCGCTTCCTCTGGTACTGGCGGCTCGTCGGGGTGGCGCTGTTCGAGTACACGAACCAGCGGTGGCTGCTCGTCATCTTCCCGAACACCTTCGAGTACTTCTTCATCACGATCGAGCTGATCAAGCTCTCCCGCAATCCGTTCTCGCTGACCGACCGCCAGCTCACGGCGATCGCCGCGGCCATCTGGATCGTCGTCAAGATCCCCCAGGAGCTCTGGATCCACGTGGCGAAGCTGGACGTGACGGATGTGCTGAAGGAGCACGTGTTCGGCGTGGCGGCGGACAGCCGGTGGTCCGCGGCCGTCTCGAACCGGCCGCTCGGGCTCGTGCTGGTAATCGCGGTGTGCGCGGTGCTGGCCTGGGTGGTGCGCCTGCTGCTCCGACGACTCCCACCGGCGGAGTTCACCCGCACCTTCGACGCCGACGAGCAGGGCCATCGGTTCGGCTGGCCCACCCCGGATCCCAAGGTGGTGCCCACGTCGACGTTCGGTTGGTCGTTCGTCGAGAAGGTCGTGCTGGTCTCGCTCATCACGATGGTGTTCCTGCGCATCGTGCCGAGTGCCGACCGGACGGTGCTGGGGGTGGTGTCCGGGACGTCGGCGCTGGTCGCCGTGAGCACCGTCCGCAACCGCTGGTTGGCGGAGCGGTCGGTGTTCTGGTCGTCCGTCGGCGTGCAGTTCGTGGCGATGTTCGTGGCCGACGTGGTCCTGGTCCTGGTGTCCCGGGAGGTGCTCCCGACGCCCCGTGGCCGCTCGCCCGTGGGCAGCACGCTGTTCCTCACGGCGTTGCTGACGCTCATGGTGGTGCTGTTCGACCGGTCCGAGGCCGTGAACGAGGGGCACTGGCGGGCCCGCCGCGCGGCCCGCGCCGAGCGCGCAGCCGCGAGACTCGGGGCGATATGACCGCCCAGGGAAGCTCCCACGCGCCGGCGGACGGCCCCGCGTCCGACCCCGGGGTCGCCGGGGTCGACGCCGCCGCGGTCGCCGACGCGGTGCACATCACATGGTTGGGCCACGCGACGGTCCTGATCGACGTCGGAGGACACCGGATCATCACCGACCCGGCGCTGACGCGCCGTCTGGCCCATCTCGTGCGACGGGCGCCGGCGCCGGACGTCGGTCCGGTCGATACGGTGCTCATCTCGCACCTCCACATGGATCACCTCCACCGTCGTTCGCTCCAGCAGGTCGCCACGCGCGCCACCGTCGTGGTCCCGGACGGCGGGCACGGGTTGGTGCGAGGCGTGGGCGCCGCTCGGGTGGACGGCGTCCGGGTCGGGGATCGCATCGAGCTGGGCCCGCTCGGGGACAGCGACACCGACGTCTCGATCGACGTCGTCCACGCCGACCACAGCTGCCGCCGCGGACCGCACACCCGGCAGGCGGCGGAACCGGTCGGGTTCGTCATCAGGATCGGGGAGCGGACGATCTACTTCGCCGGCGACACCGGGCTGTTCGACGGGATGGCCGACCTCGGACCGATCGATGTCGCCCTGCTGCCGATCTGGGGCTGGGGCTCGTCGCTCGGAACCCGGCACCTCGATCCCGTCACGGCGGTCACTGCGGTGGAGCGGATCGCACCGGAGCGACTCGTCCCCATCCACTGGGGGACCTACAGCCCCGCCCGGGCCGGGCGCGGGGCGCCGGCGTGGCTCGACTCGCCGCTGGAGGCGCTGCGCGCCGAGCTGACTGCGAGGGGGCACGAGCACCGCCTCCACGCGCTCCCACCGGGCGGTTCGATGACGCTCCACCCGGCGTCGAGCGAGGCCGAGGGATCGGGCGGTCGCGACGCACCGCGTCGCTGACCCCGATTTCCACGGCCCCGGTCGGCAGGGGGAGACTGCGCACGTGCCCTGGTGCGAAGACTGCGCGCGTTTCTACAACCCGAACACCCTCTCCGAGGAGGGTGACTGTCCCGAGGGCCATCACGTCGCCGACCCCGACGACGAGCTCGAGGACGAGCCGGTCACGGTGCCGTGGCACTTCAAGCTCCTCGTCGTCGCCCTCGTGATCTACCTCGGCTGGCGGCTGATCCAGGGCATCGGCTGGCTGTTGAGCTGACGATCGTCCGGCGGCCCTGGGGCGGGCCGACCTTCTTGAGCCGAACCTGGCCGGAAGTCGGTGGCCGGCCACGCACTTCCGGCCAGGTTCAAGGCCTTTCGAGGGTCGAGGGGCAGTGTCACACCCCCTCGTCATGATGGGGTCATGGCATCGACGGCGGAGGCGGTGATCGAGGAGCAGCTGGCTGCGGCGAAGACCGTGTTGTCGTCGCTGTTGGCCGGTCTCGAACCGGATGACGTCGCGTTGCCCGCGGCGGCGGGTGTGTACCGGCAGTTCGCCGAGATGGAGCGGCTCGCCAAGGCCGGGTGCACGATGATGGCCCGCCGCGTCGCGGAGTCGGAGGCGTGGCGGCGGTCGGGGTTCCCGTCGGTGGCGGAGTGGCTGGCACATCAGAAGCAGACGTCGCTCGGTGAGGCTCGCCGTGAGGCGGAGACGTCCGATCGGTTGCAGCGGTTGCCGGACACCGAGGCGGCGTTGAAGGACGGTGACCTGTCGTCGGATCAGGCCGAAGCGATCGCGGACGCCGCCGCGGTGAACCCCGCCGCGGAGAAGGACCTGCTGGGCGAGGCGGCGAAGAAGGACCTGTCGGACCTCCGACTCCGGGCGCGCAGCAAGAAGGCAGCGGGTGATCCCGACCCTGACGCCACCCAGCGGCGTCTGCACCGCGAGCGACGCTGCCGGTCGTGGATGGACGGCGAAGGCGCCTGGAACCTCGCCGCCCGCGGACCCCTCGCCGGCGGGATCGAGGTCCAGCAGCTGCTGGATCAGCTGACCGACCAGCTCGCGAAGCAGGCCCGAACCAACGGCTCACGCGAGGGCCGGGAGGCGTTCGCGTTCGACGCGCTGGTCGAGCTCGCCCGCCGCCACGGCAGCGCCACCGCCACCGACGCTGGCAGCGAGGATGAACCGGCGGCGAAGTCGTCGAAGGTGAACCCGAAGCACCTGGCGTTGCTGCGCATCGACCTCGAAGCACTCGTCCGCGGGCAGGTCGACGGCGACGAGCTGTGCGAGATCACCGGACTCGGCCCCATCCCCATCCGCCTGGCCCGCCAGCTGCTGGGCGAGTCGATCCTCCACCTGGTGATCACCAGGGGCAACGACGTCGCCACGACCGTGCACCTGGGGCGGGGACCGAACGCCGCCCAGAAGGTCGCGTTGCTGTGGTCCCAGCCGTTCTGCTCCAACAGCGCCTGCGGACGTACCCATCAGGAGTCCGATCACCGCGAGCCGTACGCGGACGTCCAGGAGACGTGGCTCGGGAACATCGACGGGCTGTGCGGGCACGACCACGACCTCAAGACCTACAAGGGGTGGTCGCTCGTCGAGGGCACCGGGCGACGAGCGTTCGTCGCACCCGACGACCCCCGCCACCCCAAGAACACCGGACCACCCGGGCCGACCGAGTCACCGCCTGAGCCGATCGACACGGCGTCCGACCGCGACCGCAGCCGTCCCGGGTCGGACCCGCCCAACACCCTCTTCGACTGCGCCTGAGCAGGCTCGCTGCGAACTCGCCCCGGTCGCTGGCGGATCTCGGTCGCCGGCCAGCGACGCCTGGCGACTCGGGCTCCGGCCGCGGGCTGACCCCAACTCGGAGGTGCTCGGAGGGCTCGGCTACAGTCGTCCCCTCACGGGCTGTGGCGCAGTTTGGTTAGCGCGCTTGACTGGGGGTCAAGAGGTCGGAGGTTCGAATCCTCTCAGCCCGACCACCGAAACCCCCGGGAACCCGGGGGTACGGCGTCCGGGCGAACCTGGACGTGGGTCGGCACTCGCCCGGACCGAATGGTCACGAGGTCGCCGGCTCACCGAGGCCGGAGTCGACCCCACGGGGCGCCGACCCGGGGCGCTGGTGGACGGTTGACGCCCATCTGGGGCGGGTCGATGATGACGAGATGGGCGGATCTCCGGACGGGTCGGGGCTCAGGCGCATCGCCGCTGGTGCGGTTGGCGCGCTGACCTCGCTGCTGCTCGCCACCGGCACGGCGGGAGCGGCCCCGCCCGGTTCGTCGGCGCCGCTCCACGTGTCGTTCCCGGTCGCCGTGACCTACGAGATCCCGGAGTTGACCGAGGGCTGTGGCGTCGAGGTCTGGTTCGCCCTGGAGGGCACCTTCAAGGGCACGATCTTCCAACGGCACGGTGAGGTGGTCGGCGAGTTCGATTCCCAGCCGAACACCTGGATGACCCTCTACTCGCCCGAGACCGGTCGATCCATCCGCAACCCGTTCGCCACGACGTTCCACAACAAGTACCCGGAGGGCGTCGACCCGGGCGACCCGGTGATCGCCACGGCGACGGGGTTCGGCGAGAAGCTGCCGGGAGTACGCGCCCGGGCCGGGCGGATGTACTTCCCCGCCGGCCAGGTCATCGAAGTCGTGGACGGCATCCCCTACGTCGACTACGGCGAACCGGCCTCGTTCACGGGAAGCCAGTTCGACCCCGAAGCGGGCGATGCCGCGATCTGCAGGGAGCTCGCAGGGACGTAGCTGCCGGCCCGACGTCGCTCGGCTCGTGGATCACGAACCGGGCGGACGTCACAGCCCCGGGGGCTCCAGGACCTTTGCCTCTTCCGCGTCGACCCTCCTGACGCAAGATGGACGCCATGGGAAGCATCGTGGTGGGAGTGGACGGCTCGGACGGCGCAGCGGAGGCCCTCCGCTGGGCCATCGGGGAGGCGGCGCTGCACGGATGGAGCGTCACGGCGCTGGCCAACGTGGGCCCGCACGACGACGGGGATCTCGACGCCGCAGCGATCGAGCTGCACGGCCACGTCGTCGCCGCCGTCGGCGAGGAGGCCGCCGCCGGCGTCGACGAGCGCGTCCGCGGGGGCTCGGCCGCCTTCGCACTCGTGGACACGGCGCACGACGCCGACCTGCTGGTCGTCGGCGCTCGCGGCCTCGGAGGCTTCAAGCGCCTGCTGCTGGGCTCCGTCAGCCAGCAGTGCCTGCACTACTCGACCGTGCCGGTTGCGGTGACCAGGGCCGGGCACTCGGCCGACGGCAGCCGAGGCCGGGTCGTCGTCGGCGTCGACGGGTCCCCGACGGCGGAGCGGGCACTGCGGTGGGCGATGGCCGAAGCGGCCGTCCGGGACGCCGAGCTCGAGGTCGTCCACGGCTGGCAGATCCAGAACATCGGGATGTACCCGTACCCGATGGGCCTCGACATGACCGACTACCAGGCGGCCGCTGAGGCGGTCGTGGACGACGTGCTCGGTCGGGTCGACACCTCCGAGGCGAAGCTGACGAGGACGGTGCGTGCCGGCGGCCCGATCACCGCGCTGCTCGACGCCTCCGAGCAGGCCGACCTCGTGGTCGTGGGCTCGCGGGGGATGGGTGGCTTCAAGGGCATGCTCCTGGGTTCTGTCGCTCAGGCGGTGGCACAGCACTCGAGCTGCCCGGTGGTCGTGGTGCCGCCCGAGCGGGACTGACGCTGCGCCGGGTGGGTGGAGCGGCCGTCGCCATCGATCGGGCGAGCCCCTCGGACCTGACGACGCTCGTCACGGACGTGGGCGCCGCGCCGATGCAGGTCGGCGCCGTGCTCTGCCTGGACGGCGGCGGCGGGGGCGTCGACGCGTCGGCCCTGGCCCGCGTGCTGGGCGAGCGACTCGGTTCGATCCCCCGGATGCGTCAGCGCCTGGCCGACGTGCCGTTCGGGCTCGGGCGTCCGATCTGGGTGGACGACCCGGAGTTCGACCTCGATCGCCACCTGTCCACGGTCCCGTGCCCGGGCGGAGTGGACCGCAAGGCGGTCCTCGAGCTCGCCGCCGCGGTCGTGACCGCACGCCTCGATCGCAGCCGGCCGCTGTGGTCGGCCGTCGTCGTCACCGACGCCGCCGGTCGGGCCCATGCGCTGGTCGTGGTCTTCCACCACGTGCTGGCCGATGGGATCGGCGGGCTGGCGATGCTCGCCAGCCTCGTGGACGGCGTGGCCACACCGGTGCCGCCGTCGCCAGCACGACCGGGCCCGACTCACACGGCCCTCGCTCGGGACGCCGCCCGATCGCGCCTGCAGGCGTTCACCCGGCTCCCCGGCGCCCTCCGGTCGGCGGCCGGGCTGGTCGCATCGCTCCGGAAGGGCTCGGCGCCCCGCGCTGCGCCGTGCTCGCTCAACCGGCCCACCGGCCCGCGCCGGGCCATCGCCCACGTCGGGGTGGCACTGCAGCCCGTCGTCGACACCGCCCATGCCAGCGGGTCGACGGTGAACGACGTGCTCCTCGCCGCGATCACCGCGGCGCTCCGGGACCTGCTCGATCATCGAGGCGAGGCGGTCGAGCAGTTCGTCGTGTCGATCCCGGTCTCGCACCGGCGGGCGACGACGGTCGACGACCTGGGGAACAGCGTCGGCGCCGTCCCGGTGGCGCTGCCGGCGCGTGGCGACCCGCCGGCTCGCCTGCGACGGATCGCAGCGACCACCCGCGAGGCGAAGCAGTCGAGCAACGTCGCGTCGGTCGAGGTGCTGCTGGGACCCGTGTTCCGCCTGCTCGCGCGCCTCCGGCTCTTCGGCTGGTTCATCGGTCGTCAGCGGATGGTGCACACGTTCGTCACGAACCTCCGGGGACCTGCCGAGTCGATGGCCCTGGCCGGGGTGCCGATCACGGAGGTCATGGCGGTCGCGGTGGTGCCGGGCAACGTGACGGTGTCGTTCGCCGTCCTGTCCTACGCGGGGCGGATGGGCGTCACGATCGTGGCGGACCCCGACGGGTGTCCGGACCTGGAGCTCCTCGAGGCAGCGGTCGAGCGCCGACTCGCCGAGCTCACAGGGCTCGCATCGGGTGGCGCCGCTCCCGCGACGCCCGGCGAGGTGGGTCAGCGGTAGAGCATCTCCGTACCGCCGTGGGCATCGCACATCCCGCGGTGGGGGTCCCCGTAGAAGTAGGAGCCGTCCCTGCAGCGGGCCGACGCGCCCGCGGGCGGCATGCCGAGGTCCTCAGGGGTCGGACGCGGGGTCGTCGCCGGCGGTCTCGTCGCAGGAGGACGGGCGACCGGCGGGGCAGTGGTGGGCGGTCGGGTGGCGGGCGGCGACGTCGTCGCCGGTGGGG
>JAEZFI010000037.1 GCA_023437745.1 Actinomycetes bacterium | reverse complement strand
GGTCTGGACGGACCCCGGCCTCGTCGCCCGGCGCGTCCGCGAGGCCGTACGGAGCGCCCGCACGGCCTGATGCCCGTTCTGTTCCAGGGAGAGCAGCGCTCGCGATGCTCTCCCTGGAACAGAACAGGAAAAGTCAGGAGGCGACTGAGGTTGCTTGGGAGCGCTCCCAGCGGAGGTAGCCCTCCATCAGGGGGTCCAGGTCGCCGTCGAGCACGCCCTCCACGTTGCCGATCTCGACGCCCGACCGGAGGTCCTTCACCTGCTGGTAGGGCTGCAGCACGTAGCTGCGGATCTGGCTGCCGAAGTCCACGGCACGAGTCTCGCCGGTGATCGCCGCCAGCTTCTCCCGGTGCTTCTGCCGTTCGAGCTCGAGGAGCTTGGCCTTGAGGATCGTCATCGCACGATCCTTGTTCTGGTGCTGGCTGCGCTCGTTCTGGCAGCTCGTCACGATGCCCGTCGGGAGGTGCGTGATCCGCACCGCCGAATCGGTCACGTTGACGTGCTGACCACCGGCGCCCGACGAGCGGTACACGTCGATCCGGAGGTCCTTGTCGTCGATCTCGACCTCGGACCCGACGTCCTCGATCAGCGGCGTGACCTTCAGCGAGGCGAACGCCGTCTGGCGACGGGCGTTGTTGTCGAACGGCGAGATGCGGACCAGTCGATGGACCCCGTGCTCCCCCCGCAGGTACCCGTAGGCGTGACGGCCCTTCACGATGAACGTGGCCGAGCTGATGCCCGCCTCGGTCCCGGGCGACACCTCGTCGAGCTCGACGTCGAAGCCCTTGCGCTCGGCCCACCGGCTGAACATGCGCAGCAGCATCTCGGTCCAGTCCTGGGCGTCGGTGCCACCCGCACCGGAGTTGACCTCGCAGATCGCGTCCCGCTCGTCGTAGTCCCCTGTGAACAGGGCGCGCAGCTCCAGCTCGTCGAAGCGGCGTGACATCGCATCGAGCGTCGCCTGGATCTCGGGCTCCTGGGACTCGTCGCCCTCCTCGCGAGCCATCTCGGCCAGCACGGCGGTGTCCTCGATGCCGGTCTCGAGCTCGGCGTAGAGCTGCAGGTCGCCGTCGACCTCGGCGAACTCGCGTTGGATCTGCTGAGCCGTCTCGGCGTCGTCCCAGAGGTCGGGGCGGCCGAGCTCGGTCTCGAGCTGGGGGCGGCGCGCTGCCGCCTCCTCGATGCGGAGGTACTGGCGCGCCTCGCCGAGTCGGCGGGACAGCTCAGCGAGCTGCGGGGAGAAGTCCTGCATGGCGCCGGGCTATGCCGCGCCGTGGCACTGCTTGAACTTCTTGCCCGAGCCGCACGGGCAGGGAGCGTTGCGGGGCGTCTTGTCCCAATCGCTCTTCACCACCGGCGACTGGGCAGGCTCGGGCGCGGCAGCCGGTGCTGCCTCGGCGTCGACCGGGGCCGCGGCGGGCGTCCGTGCGATCGCCGGAGCGGTCGCCGCCGGGTCGTCGGGGCCCGACACCTGCACGTTCGACACGGCCGGGCGCTCCTCGTCCTCGACGACCACCTGGGCGTGCATCACGTACTTCACGAACTCGTCCGACACCGACTCCATGAGCTGGCCGAACATCTCGAAGCCCTCACGCTGCCACTCGGTGAGCGGGTCCTTCTGACCCATCGCGCGGAGGCCGATGCCGTCCTGCAGGTGGTCCATCTCCCGCAGGTGCTCCCGCCAGCGGCCGTCGATGATCCGCAGCATGATCTGCCGCTCGATCTCGCGCATCGTGTCCGCGCCGAGCTCCTCGTCGCGACCCTTGTAGTGGGCGAGCGCCTCGCCCATGACCAGCTCGTAGAGCTCCTGGCTGTTGGCCGCAGCGCCCAGCTGCTCGACCGTGAGCTCGACCGGCCAGTAGGTCGCGAGCTCGGTCCGCAGGCCTTCGACGTCCCAGTCCTCGGGGAACTCGCCGGGGGCGAACGTGGTGAGGGCCTTGTCGACCGATGCCGCGAGCGCCTCCTCGACGTCCTCGGTGAGGTCCACGCCGTCGAGCACTTGGTCACGGCGGCGGTAGATCACCTTCCGCTGCTCGTTCATGACCTCGTCGTACTTGAGGACGTTCTTGCGGATCTCGGCGTTGCGCTGCTCCACCGTGTTCTGCGCCCGCTCGATGGCCTTCGAGACCATCTTCGCCTCGATGGGCATGTCGTCGGGCCAGTTCTTGCCCATCACCATCTGGATGGCGCCCGTGGCGAACAGCCGCATCAGCTCGTCCTCGAGCGACAGGTAGAAGCGGCTCTCGCCGGGGTCACCCTGACGGCCGGAGCGGCCACGGAGCTGGTTGTCGATCCGTCGTGACTCGTGCCGTTCGGTGCCGAGCACGTAGAGCCCGCCGAGCGCACGGACCTCTTCACCTTCGGCCTTGCACTGATCGCGGTACTTCGGCAACAGCTCGTCGAGGCGAGCGGTCCCCTCCTCGCTGTCCGGGTCGAGCCCCTCGGCGAGCACGTCGCGGCGCGCCAGGCCCTCGGGGTAGCCGCCGAGCAGGATGTCGACGCCGCGCCCGGCCATGTTGGTCGCGACGGTGACCGAGCCGAGCCGCCCCGCCTGGGCGACGATCTCGGCCTCCCGGGTGTGCTGCTTGGCGTTGAGGACCTCGTGGCGGATGCCCCGCTTCTCGAGCATCCGGCTCAGCTTCTCGGACTTCTCCACCGAGATCGTGCCCACCAGGACGGGCTGACCGGTCTCGGCCTTCTCGGCGATGTCCTCGACGACGGCACCGAACTTGCCGTCCTCGTTCCGGTAGATGAGGTCGCCCTGGTCCTTGCGGACGAGCGGCACGTGCGTCGGGATCGACACCACCTGCAGCTCGTAGGTGTTCATCAGCTCGGCCGCCTCGGTCTGGGCGGTGCCGGTCATGCCGGCGAGCTTCTCGTAGAGGCGGAAGTAGTTCTGGAGGGTGATCGTGGCGAGGGTCTGGTTCTCCTCCTTGATCTTGACGCCCTCCTTGGCCTCGACGGCCTGGTGCAGGCCCTCGGACCAGCGCCGCCCCTCGAGGATGCGGCCCGTGAACTCGTCGACGATCTTCACCTCGCCGCCGGCGACGACGTAGTCCTTGTCCCGCTTGAACAGCTCCTTGGCCTTGAGCGCGGCCTGGAGCTGGTGGACGAGGTTCGACGAGATCTCGTCGTACATGTTCTCGACGCCGAGCGCCTTCTCGATGGCCTCGACGCCTTCGTCGGTGGGGGCGACCGTGCGCTTCTCCTCGTCGACGTCGTAGTGGATGTCGCGCTTGAGGCCCCGGACGACGCTGGCGAACTTGTAGTAGAGCTTCGCCGCGTCGGCGACCCGACCCGAGATGATCAGCGGCGTGCGGGCCTCGTCGATGAGGATCGAGTCGATCTCGTCGACGATGCAGTAGTTGTGGCCCCGCTGCACCTTGCGCTCGAGGCTCATCGCCATGTTGTCGCGCAGGTAGTCGAAGCCGAACTCGTTGTTCGTGCCGTAGGTGATGTCGCTCGCGTACTGCGCCCGCTTGTGCTCGGGGTCGAACTCGCCGGGGATGACGAGGCCGACCGTCAGGCCGAGCCAGCGGTGCACCTGCCCCATCCCCTCCGAGTCGCGGGTGGCGAGGTAGTCGTTGACCGTCACCAGGTGGACGCCATCGCCGCTCAGGGCGTTGAGGTACGCCGGCAGGGTCGACACGAGCGTCTTGCCCTCGCCGGTCTTCATCTCGGCCACCCAGCCGAAGTGCAGCGCCGCCCCGCCCATCATCTGGACGTCGTAGTGGCGCTGGCCGATGGTGCGAGCGCTGGCCTCGCGGACCACGGCGAAGGCCTCGAGGAGGAGGTCGTCGAGGTCCTCGCCGTTGTCGAGGCGCTGCTTGAACTCCCCTGTCTTCGCCTGGAGCTCGGCGTCGGAGAGCTTCTGCATCGCCGGCTCGTAGGCGGCGATGTCGGGGACCAGGCCGGCGAGCGCCTTCAGCTTCTTGCCCTCGCCCGTGCGCAGGAGTTTGTCGAAAATGCCCATGAGGGGGGTGAGTCTACGGTCGGAGGTCTCCGGCACCCGCCGGCCCCCCGGCGGTGGCGCGGGTCGCGACCGCCTCAGCGGACGGGACGGAGGCGGGCTTCGACCGCGAGGTGCACGGCGTCGGCGCGCGCCGCCCGGTACTGGCGCTCGACGAGGTTCGCCACCAGGTTCTTCGCCGTGTAGTCGGCGATGCCGATGGCCCGGGCGGCGGCGGCGTAGGACTGGCCCGACGCCAGGTGCTCGAGCAGGCTGATCTCGAGCGCGGACACCGCGGTGGCGGCGTCGCCGGCCACCGCTGACCCGTCGGGTGCCAGCTCGCGGAGCAGGTCGCCGGCGACGAGCGGCGGCAGCGCCGCCACCCCCGTGCTCACGGCC
>JAEZFI010000095.1 GCA_023437745.1 Actinomycetes bacterium | reverse complement strand
ACCTGATAGAAAACGCGTTGCAAGCAACGCTCGCCGAGGAGGCAGTTTTGGCAACAACGAAGAAGGCGCCCGCGAAGAAGGCACCTGCGAAGAAGGCTCCGGCCAAGAAGGCACCCGCGAAGAAGGCTCCGGCCAAGAAGGCACCCGCCAAGAAGGCTCCGGCCAAGAAGGCCCCGGCCAAGAAGGCCCCGGCTAAGAAGGCACCGGCAAAGGCACCCGCGAAGAAGGCCCCGGCCAAGAAGGCACCCGCCAAGAAGAAGTGACCGCCGTCCTCGACGGCGAACCTTGCGCAGCGACCCGGCTCCGGCCGGGTCGTTTCGCGTTGTGGGCAACGTCCGCCTCGCTCACACCGAGCCCGCACCGACGCCCCGCGGTCTTGGCCGATCCGAGGGGGTCGACGACGGCCGGTACGATGCCGCCCCGTGTCCACTCAGTTCATCTTCACCATGTACAAGGTCTCGCGGTTCTACCCGCCGGACCGCGAGGTCCTGAAGGACATCACGCTCTCCTTCTACCCCGGCGCCAAGATCGGCGTCCTCGGCTCGAACGGCGCGGGCAAGTCGTCGCTGCTCCGGATCATGGCCGGCCTCGACGACGGGTACACCGGAGAGGCGCGCCTCAGCCCCGGCTTCACCGTCGGGCTGCTCGACCAGGAGCCGCAGCTCGATCCCGCCAAGGACGTCATGGGCAACGTCCTCGACGGCGTCGGCCCCGTCCGCGACCTGCTCACCAGGTACAACGAGGTCATGGCGGCGTGGGGCGACCCCGACGCGGACTTCGAGAAGATCGGTGCCGAGCAGGCGGAGCTCGAGGACAAGATCGCTGCCGCCGACGCCTGGAACCTCGAACGCAACGTCGAGATCGCCATGGACGCACTGCGCTGCCCGCCCGGCGACAGCGACGTCACGGCGTTGTCGGGCGGCGAGCGCCGCCGCGTCGCGCTCTGCCGGCTCCTCCTGAGCCGTCCGGACCTGCTGCTCGTCGACGAGCCGACCAACCACCTCGACGCCGAGTCCGTCGCATGGCTCGAGCGGTTCCTCCAGGACTACCCGGGCACCGTCGTGGCGATCACCCACGACCGCTACTTCCTGGACAACGTCGCCCAGTGGATCCTCGAGCTCGACCGCGGGCGCGGCTTCCCGTTCGAGGGCAACTACTCCAGCTGGCTCGAGCAGAAGCAGGAGCGGCTCGCCAAGGAGGAGAAGCAGCAGTCGGCGCGCCAGCGCACGCTCCAACGAGAGCTCGACTGGGTGCGCATGGCGCCCAAGGCCCGGCAGGCGAAGGGCAAGGCCCGCCTCGCCGCGTACGAGCAGCTCCAGGCAGAGGCCGAGGCGGCTGCGTCGGGCGAGGACCGCCTCGAGCTGCTCATCCCCGCCGGCGATCGCCTGGGCGACCAGGTCGTCGAGGCGGAGCACCTCCGCAAGGCGTTCGGTGACCGGCTCCTGATCGAGGACCTGTCGTTCTCCCTGCCGCCCGCCGGCATCGTGGGGGTCATCGGACCCAACGGTGCGGGCAAGACGACGCTGTTCCGGATGATCGTCGGCGCGGCCACCGGCGACGCCGACGCTGCGGCCACACCCGACGCCGGGACCCTGACGATCGGCAGCACCGTGCAGCTCGCCTACGTCGACCAGAGCCGCGACGCGCTCGACCCGGATCGCACGGTCTACGAGGAGATCACCGACGGCCACGACGTCCTGGTCGTCGGCAAGCGCGAGGTGAACGGCCGCGCCTACGTGGCGTCGTTCAACTTCAAGGGCTCCGACCAGCAGAAGCGCGTGGGCGACCTCTCCGGCGGCGAGCGGAACCGCGTCCACCTCGCCAAGATGCTCCGCAAGGGCGGGAACGTCATCCTGCTCGACGAGCCGACGAACGACCTCGACGTCGACACCCTCCGGGCGCTCGAGGCAGCGCTCGAGGCCTACCCGGGCTGCGCGGTGGTCATCTCGCACGACCGCTGGTTCCTCGACCGCATCGCGACGCACATCCTGGCGTTCGAGGGCGATTCCCAGGTGCGGTGGTTCGAGGGCAACTTCAGCGAGTACGAGGCGTTCCGACGGAAGGAGCTCGGCGCCGACGCCGACACCCCGCACCGGATCAAGTACAAGCCGCTGTCTCGCTGAGCGCCCCGGGCGCGGCCGCGAGTCGTCGCGGGGGTGAGAAGCTCAGTTCCACTCGCAGGATGCCGAAAGATCCACATGGCTCCTAGAACGTCCAAGAAGAGTGGGAACACTCCTGTGCCGACGAGTCGCGCCGTGCTCCGCGACGTCGAGGCCGGCAGCTCCGTCGACTGCGCGCACTGCGCCGAGCGGGTGAAGTTCCAGGCGAAGGTGCGGAACCGCCAGGTCATCGCGAACGTGTACGTCAAGGGCGTCTGGGTCCGAGTCGAGCACTACCACGCCGCGTGCTACGACGACGCCGGCAAGCCCCACGGCGAGATCGTCGGCCCGCTGGACCAGCGACGCAGCCCCAGCCCCAGCCAGCTCGCAGCGAAGGCCGCAGAGGCGGAGAAGCTCGCCGAGTCGGCGTAGGTCAGGGAGCGCTGCGCAGGAGCGCCACGATCCGCGCCGCCTGCGCGGCGGGGTCGCCGTCGGAGGGCACCAACCGCAGCTCGGGCGCCTCGGGCGACTCGTACGGGTCGTCGACGCCGGTGAAGCCACGGATCTCACCCGCCCTCGCCTTGGCGTAGAGGCCCTTCGGGTCCCGCCGCTCGCACTCGTCGATCGGCGTGTCGACGAACACCTCGACGAACCGCAGGCCCGCGGCCTCGGCGACCGATCGCGCACGCGCGCGCCCGGCCCGGTACGGCGAGATCACCGGCACCAGGGCGACCAGGCCGGCGTCGGCCATGAGCACGGCCACCTCGCCGATGCGACGGATGTTCTCGTCGCGGTCGTCGGCGGAGAAGCCCAGGTCCGCGCACAACCCGTGACGGACGTTGTCGCCGTCGAGCCGGGCGACGGGTTGCCCGGCCTCGGTCAGCTGCCGCTCGAGCGCAGCGGCCACCGTCGACTTCCCCGACCCGGACAGACCCGTGAGCCACACGACGGCACCCGCCACGCCGAGGTGCTCCCAGCGCTCGGCGCGTGACAGCTCGCCCTCGTGCCACACCACGTGCTCCCCCGGCTGCGTCATCGGAGGACTCAGGTCGGCGTGCCGAGGACCATGCCGGCGGCAACCGTCGCGTTCGTGCCCTCGTCCACGAGGACGAACGAGCCGGTCTCGCGGTTCCGCCGGTACTCGTCGACGAAGAGCGGCTGCGTCGTGCGCAGCGTGACCCGGCCGATCTCGTTCAGCGACAGCGCGTCGGCCTCCTCGTCGCGGTGCAGCGTGTTCACGTCGAGCCGGTAGTTGAGCTGCTTCACCATCGCCCGCGCCCAGCGCGTCGTGTGCTTGATCGCCAGCTTCGCGCCGGGCCGCAGCGAGCTCGCGTCGGAGAGCCAGCACACCATCGCGTCGAGGTCCTGGGTGACGATCGGCTGGTTGTGGGGGCGGCACAGCATGTCGCCCCGGGAGATGTCGATCTCGTCGGTCAACGTCATCGAGACGGACATCGGTGGGAACGCCTCGTCGAGGGGGCCGTCGGCCGTCTCGATCGACGCGATGCGCGACGTGAACCCCGACGGCAGCACCATCACCTCGTCGCCCGGCTTGAACACGCCGCCCACGATCCGACCGGCATAGCCCCGGTAGTCGTGGTGCTCGTCGGTGTGCGGGCGGAGGACGATCTGCACCGGGAACCGGGCGTCGATCAGGTTGCGGTCCGACGCGATGTGCACCTCTTCGAGGTGGTGCAGCAGCGAGCTCCCCTCGTACCAGGGCATCGCCTCGCTCCGCGTCACGATGTTGTCGCCGTGCAGGGCCGAGACGGGGATGAACGTGAGGTCCGTGACGTCGAGCTTGCGGGCGAAGTCCCGGAACTCGTTCTTGATCTCGTCGAACACCGCCTGGTCGTAGCCGACGAGGTCCATCTTGTTGACGGCCAGGACCAGGTGCGGGATGCGGAGCAGCGACGAGAGGAAGGCGTGCCGACGGGACTGCTCGAGCACGCCCTTGCGCGCGTCGATGAGCACGACGGCGAGATCCGCGGTGGAGGCCCCGGTCACCATGTTCCGGGTGTACTGGATGTGCCCTGGGGTGTCGGCGACGATGAACTTCCGCCGGGGTGTGGCGAAGTACCGGTAGGCCACGTCGATGGTGATGCCCTGTTCCCGCTCCGCCCGCAGGCCATCGGTGAGCAGGGCGAGGTTCGTGTGCTCGACGCCCATCTGGATGCTGGTCCGCTCGACCGCCTCCATCTGGTCCTCGAAGATCGACTTCGTGTCGTAGAGCAGCCGGCCGATCAGGGTGGACTTGCCGTCGTCGACCGAGCCGGCCGTCGCGATCCGGATCAGCTCCGACGCGTCGGTGTGGTGGGCGAGCGTGGTCGTCATCAGAAGTACCCCTCGCGCTTGCGGTCCTCCATGGCGGCCTCCGACGCACGGTCGTCGGCCCGGGTGGCGCCGCGCTCGGTGACGCGCGTGGTGGCGACCTCGGCGATCACCGCGGCGACGTCCATGGCGTCCGACTCGACGGCGCCGGTGCACGACGCGTCGCCGACCGTCCGGTAGCGGACGAGGCGCCGCTCGGGGACCTCGCCGTCCATCACCGTCGTATACGGCGACACGGCCAGCCACATGCCGTCCCGCTGGAACACCTCGCGCTCGTGGGCGAAGTAGATCGACGGCAGCTCGATCTTCTCGGCCTCGATGTACGACCAGATGTCGAGCTCGGTCCAGTTCGAGAGCGGGAACACCCGGATGTGCTCGCCCTGCCGGTGGCGCCCGTTGTAGAGGCTCCACAGCTCGGGACGCTGGTTCTTCGGGTCCCACTGGCCGAACTCGTCGCGGAAGCTGAAGACCCGCTCCTTGGCCCGGGCCTTCTCCTCGTCACGCCGCGCGCCGCCGAAGACCGCGTCGAAGCGCTGCTCCTCGATGCCGCGCAGCAGCGTGGTGGTCTGGAGCGGGTTGCGCTGTGCGCGGGGCCCGGTCTGCTCGACCACGCGGCCGGCGTCGATGTCGTCCTGGACCGACGCCACGATCAGGCGCACCCCCAGCTCCTCGACGACGCGGTCGCGGTACTCGAGGACCTCGTCGAAGTTGTGGCCGGTGTCGACGTGCATCACCGGGAAGGGCGGCCGAGCGGGCGCGAACGCCTTCACCGCCAGGTGCAGCATCACGACCGAGTCCTTGCCGCCGCTGAACAGCAGCCCCGGCCGCTCGAACTCGGCCGCCACCTCACGGATGATGTGGATCGACTCGGCCTCGAGGGTCCGGAGATGATCGATTCCGTACGACGTCATGGCCTGCGAACGGTAGCAAACCCGACCCATCTGGTCGGAATTCGGGACGGTGACATGCGGCTCCACCGAGCCCCGGACGAGGCCGCAGCGGGCCGCTGGTACGGTCGGCCGATGCCCGCCCCCGACCCCCAGGACCTCGGCGCGCTCGACGACCACGCCCTCGCGTCGGCGCTGGCCGAGGGCGCCGGGCGCCTGCTCGCCGACCTCCGGGAGCGGCTCAACGCCGAAGGGGCGTCGGCGGCCGAGCTGAAGGCAGCGGGTGACCGGGTCGCCCACGACCACCTGATGGCCGCCCTCGCCACGCACCGGCCCGAGGACGCGGTGTGCTCGGAGGAGTCCGAGGGCGCCCGGCAGCTCGACTCGAGCGGGTTGCGGTCCGCCGGTCGCGTCTGGATCGTCGACCCGCTGGACGGGACCCGCGAGTACTCGGAGGGTCGCGACGACTGGGCGGTCCACGTCGCCCTCGCAGTCGACGGCCTCCCCGAGGTGGGTGCCGTCGCGCTGCCACCCCTCGGACTCGTCCTCGGGACCGGGAGCCCGCCGGCGCTGCCGCCCCTGGCCGGCGAGCACCTCGACCACCCGCGGATCCTGGTGAGCCGGAGCCGGCCACCGGCCGAGGCGCACCGACTCGCCGAGGCACTCGACGGCCGCCTGATCCCCATGGGCTCCGCGGGCGCGAAGGCGATGGCGGTCGTCCGCGACGAGGCCGACATCTACCCGCACTCGGGCGGGCAGTACGTGTGGGACAACTGCGCCCCCGCCGCGGTGGCGCTGTCCGCCGGCCTGTGGTGCAGCCGGATCGACGGATCCCCGCTGCGCTACGACGCCCCCGACCCGCTGCTCCCGGATCTCCTGATCTGCCGCCCGGAGCTGGCCCAGCGGGTCCTCGACGTGCTCGCCACCTGACCGCTTCCCCCCGTTCTCGGGGTCCAGC
>JAEZFI010000015.1 GCA_023437745.1 Actinomycetes bacterium | reverse complement strand
GGCCCTGGCAGTGCCCCAGAACCGAGTTGCGACGAAAGCCGATCCCCGTCCGCCCCGGCCCTGGCAGTGCCCCAGAACCGAGTCGCGACGAAAGCCGATCCCCGTCCGCCCCGGCCCTGGCAGTGCCCCAGAACCGAGTCGCGGCGAAAGCGGGTCCCCGTCCGCCAGACCTTGGTGGTCCCCAGAACCGAGTTGCGACGAAAGCCGATCCCTGTCCGCCCCGGCCCTGACGGTGCCCCGGAACCGAGTCGCGACGAAAGCGCTCGGGATCAGGCGGCTCGGCCAAGTCCCTGATCGCGACGGGACCGCACCTCGGCCTCGGCGACCAGATCGCGCAGGCGGTCCCGATGGCGTCGGGTCGTGGTGTCGGGCCTCCGCAACGCCGCGTAGCGACCCCTCGACAGGCGGCGCACCCGCCCCTTCTTGAGCTCCCAACAGAGCACGTCGCTGATGGTCTTGTTCGGGTCACGGCCACCGATCACCAGGCCGAGGCCCTCGAGCCGGGCGCGGAGCTCGGCGATCGTCGCCGGGCCGTGCTGCCAGAGCAGGGTCAGCAGGCTGTAGCGGAGGTTCTTGCCGCGCAGGTCGTGGGGCCGGAGCGCGGAGCGGGGCATGGTTCGGAAGTCGGGCTGCATCCTCGGAGCATCCCGCCGTCCACGACGGCTGTCAGCGGGGACCGGACCCCGGCGCTCCGGATTCGTCGCAACTCGGCGCGGGCTCGCGCCCAACGACCGCTGGGCGCCGAAGGCCACCGACCGCTTTCGTCGCAACTCGGCTCCGGAACCCACCCCCACTCCCCGCCGGGGCCGGCCCAGCACCGACCGCTTTCGTCGCAACTCGGCTCCGGAACCCACCCAGGAGTCCAGGTCATCCCTCCGCTTTCGTCGCAACTCGGCTCTGGAGCACCACCGAGGCAGCGGCGCGAGCCGGGCTACGGAGCGCCGGGCTGCGGAGCGCCGGGCTACGCCCTCGGCTCGCCCGGTTCTTGGACAGTCAGCCCGCGCAGCATCGTCGCCGCCGCCTCTTCCTGGTGGCCGGGCAGGTCCTCGCAGAACGCGAAGCCGTGCAGCTCGAGCGACGCCATTCCATGGCAGCTGCTCCACAACCGCTGCGCGACGTCACCCGCGTCGCCGTCGACGATCACCCCGGCGTCCATCGCACGCCGCACCAGCACCTCGAGCTGCTTGAACGTCGCGAACGCGTGCCCCAACGTCATGGCCGACGGCTCGTAGTCGGGCACCGCCCGCTCGAACATCAACAGGTACCGCTGGGGCTGCTCTCGAGCGAAGGCCCGGTACCGGCGGCCCGACTCGGCGAGGTCCTCGTACGGGTCGTCGGTCCCGAGGTCCGCGATCGCCTCGTGCAACGCGTCGAACCCACGCTCCAACAGAGCATCGAGCACCCCGTCCTTGCCGCCGAGGTGGTTGTACACGCTCATCGGCGCCACACCCGCCTCGCTCGCGATGCGCCGCACCGTCAACGCGCCGGGTCCCTCTGTCACGAGCAGCCGTTCCGCGGCGTCGATCACCGAGCGCTCGACATCAGCACTCGGCGTGCGCGCAGCGCCCTGTCGACGGGCGACCGACTTCGAGATCGGAGCGAACTTCCCGGACCTTGGCATCCGCAACATCCTATGCCCCTTTACAGGCAATAGCACGGCGTTCTATAACTGCAGAACAGCGTTCCACAAGGCCCCCGGCTGAGAGGCAGAGCCCCCATGACCCCAGAAGTGATCCATCGCCGGAGGTGGGCGATCCTCGCCGTGCTCGGTCTGAGTGTCTTCCTCGTCGTCGTCGACAACACCATCGTCAACGTGGCCCTGCCCACCCTCAGCCGCGAGCTCGACGCCGGCACCAGCCAGCTGCAGTGGATCGTCGACTCCTACAGCCTCGTGTTCGCCGGCCTGCTGCTCGCCTTCGGCAGCCTCGGTGACCGCTACGGCCGCAAGGGTGCCCTGCAGATCGGCCTCGTGCTCTTCGGCCTGACGTCGATCGCCGCCGCGTTCTCCGGCAGCGCCACGGGCCTCATCACCGCTCGCGCCGCCATGGGCGTCGGCGCCGCACTCGTCTTCCCCGCCACCCTCGCCATCCTGACCAACGTGTTCACCGACCCGACCGAACGGGCCAAGGCCATCGGGGCCTGGTCGGCCATCTCGGGCCTGGCGGTCGCGCTCGGCCCGCTCACCGGCGGCTACCTGCTCGAGCACTTCTGGTGGGGTTCGATCTTCCTGGTCAACGTGCCGATCGTGCTGACCGCGCTCGTGCTCGGCCACCGGCTGGTCCCGACGACCAAGGACCCCGACGCCGGCCGGCTCGACCCGCTCGGCCTGGTCCTGTCGATCAGCGCCATCGCGCTGCTCGTCTACACGGTGATCGAGGCGCCGCACCGCGGCTGGTCCGACCCCGTGACGATCGCCAGCTTCGTGGTGTTCGCCGTCCTCTTCGTCACGTTCGTGCTGTGGGAACGCCGCCGCCACGACCCGATGCTCGACGTCACGGTGTTCGCCAACCCTCGCTTCTCTGCGGCCAGCTTCTCGGTGGCGGTCGCGTTCTTCGGCCTCTTCGGGTTCATCTTCCTGATCACCCAGTACTTCCAGGTCATCCGGGGCTACTCGACGCTCTCGGCCG
>JAEZFI010000318.1 GCA_023437745.1 Actinomycetes bacterium | reverse complement strand
ACGCAGGCGTCACGCCCCACGCGACAGAACGGGCCTCGCGAATGGAACCCCCGCCCGTCCCGGGACGACCATGGGGAGGTGCGCCTCCAACTCGCCGCGGCAGCGGTGCTCGTCCTCGCCGCGTTCGTCGGGCTCGCTCCACCGGCCTCGGCGCACGGAGGGGGCGACGAGGGGCTGCCGCCGGCGTCCAACTACCGCTCGACGATCACGTCGATCGAGCCGGACGTCGACGGGCTGCACTGGCGCCTCATCGACGCCGGCACGCGCATCGAGGTCGTCAACGAGACCGGCGACGTGCTGACCGTCTTCGGCGACCAGGGTGAGCCCTACCTGCGGATCGGCCCCGACGGCGTCGAGGAGAACCAGCTGTCGGTCACCGCGTTCCTCCAGGCGAATCCCGGCGACGACGTCGTGGTCCCCCAGCGGGTGCTCAGCGGCGGCGAGCCCGAGTGGCGAGAGGTCTCGTCGTCGCCGTCGTGGGCGTGGCACGACGACCGCGCGCATTGGACCGACGCCGACCCGGTGGCGGTGACCTCGGCCGACCGCGTGGCGGACGAGGTCGTCGTGGTGCCGTCGTGGTCGATCGAGGGCGAGTGGTCCGGACGGCCCCTCGTCGTGACGGGTCGCGTGGCATGGGTGGAAGGTCCGACGCCGTGGCCCTCGCTCCTCGGGATGGTCGCGATTGCGGCGGCGCTGCTCGGACTCACGTTGCTCGGGCGCCCGGGGACCGCGCTGGCCGTGGGGGCGGCGCTGGCGGTCGCTGCCAGCTTCGGCCGGTTCGTCGGCACCTGGTCGGCGTCGGCGGCGCCCGCCCTGGCCAAGGTGGAGGGCTTCGTCATGCCGGCGCTCGCTTGGCTGCTGCTGGCCATCGCACTCGCGAAGTTCCGGGCGTCGCACCGTGACTCGGTCCTCCTCGCCACCGGCGCATGCGTCGGGATCGGCGTGCTGCTGGGAGCGACGGGGTGGACGTGGCTCACCCGCTCGCAGCTCCCGACCGGCCTCGACCCGGCGATCGCCCGTGCCACGGTCGTGGCGGCTGCGGGCGCTGCGCTCGGGATGCTCGCGGTCGCTGCGCTCGCGTGGGTGCGACCGGGCACCCTCCGCGAGGAAGCGTCGGTCAGGCCCGCTGGCTGATCAACCCGTGCTGCTCGTCCAGCGCGGCGAGCACGGTGTCCCGGTCGGCGCCCGGGATCCGGAAAACGCACTCGGTCACGCCGATCGCCTCGAAGTGGTCCAGCTTCGCGTGGTCGGGTACCGAGCCGAACGGGATGATCTCGAGCGCGGACGGATCACGCCCGGCGTCGGCGACCGTGTCGCGGAGCCGGGGGATCGCCTCGCCCAGCCCGGCTCCCCCGATCGGGATCCAGCCGTGCCCGTACTCGGCGATCTGGGCGAACAGCTTCGGCCCGGCGCCGCCGCCGAGGAGCACGGGCACGGGGTGCTCCGGCTTGGGCCAGCTCCACGACGGGCCGAAGTTCACGTGCCGCCCTGCGAAGCTCGCGACCTCGTCGGTCCACAGCGCCTGCATGGCGAGCATGTGCTCCCGGGTGATGTCGCGCCGTTCGGACATGGGCACGCCGTGGTGCGCCATCTCGTCCTCGTTCCAGCCGAAGCCGATGCCCAGCGAGAAGCGACCACGCGCGATGCGCTGCAGCGTCGCGATGGCCTTGGCCGTGACGATCGGCTCGCGCTGCGCCGGCAGCAGGATCCCGGTGCCCAGCCGGATGCTGGTGGTCAGCGCGGCGGCCGCCGCCAGCACGATGAGCGGGTCGGTGCTGCGCTTGTACTCCTCGGGCAGCTCGGCCACGCCCGTGGGGGGTGGTGTGAGCCGGCTGGTCGGGATGTGCGTGTGCTCGGGGTACCAGACCGAGTGGAAGCCGCGAGCCTCGGCCTCCACGGCCAGCTCCACGGGATCGATCGTGAGGTCGGTCGCGAACATCGTGATCCCGTAGCGCACGAGGACGGACCGTAGCCCGGCCGAGCCCGGAATGTGACGAGGCGTCAGATTCCACTAAGCAGTGGTCCATGGCAGGGATCTGTGAGGGACGAGTCGTGATCGTGACCGGCGCCGGCCGGGGGATCGGGCGGGCGCATGCGCTCGAGTTCGCCCGGCAGGGCGCCAAGGTCGTGGTGAACGACCTCGGCGTCGCGCAGGACGGCAGCGACCCCAGCGACACGCCGGCGCAGAGCGTCGTGGACGAGATCGTGGCGGCGGGCGGCGAGGCGATCGCCTCGGGGCACGACGTCGCGGGGTGGGACTCCGCCGGTGAGATGGTGCAGCTGGCCATCGACACCTTCGGCGGCCTCGACGTGGTCGTGAACAACGCGGGCATCGTGCGGGACCGCATGTTCGTGAACAGCGAGCAGGACGAGTGGGAGGCCGTGCTCCGGGTGCACGTGCTGGGCCATGCGGCGCCGGCGCGCCACGCCGCCGCCTACTGGCGCGGCCGGTCCAAGGCCGGCGAGCCGGTCGACGGTCGCATCATCAACACGTCGTCCGGCGCAGGGCTGATGGGATCGATCGCGCAGGCCGCCTACTCGGCGGCGAAGGGCGCCATCGCCAGCCTCACGCTGGTCCAAGCGGCCGAGCTCGGTCGCATCGGCGTCACGGCCAACGCGCTCGCCCCGGCCGCCCGGACGCGCATGACCGAGGAGGCCTTCAAGGAGATGATGGCCGAGGTCGAGGAGGGCGCGTTCGACGCGATGGCCCCCGAGAACGTGTCGCCGCTGGTCGTGTGGCTCGGCTCGGCGGCGTCCCGTGACGTCACGGGTCGGGTGTTCGAGGTCGAGGGCGGCATCATCGGCATCGCCGAGGGCTTCCGCCACGGGCCACGCGTCGACAAGGGTGCCCGCTGGGAGCCCGACGAGGTCGGTGCGGTGGTGGCCGACCTCCTCCGCGAGGCGACCCCGCCCACCCCCGTCTACGGCACCTGACCCTCCCTCCCGTTCTGTTCCAGCCAGAGCATCGTCCGTGATGCTCTCCCTGGAACAGAACGGGTCGGAGGCCACCGCTGCGTGCAGACTGCCCGGGTGGAGGGGCAGGTCGAGGTCGTCGAAGAGCTGACGTTCAACCGATTCAACCCGGTGACCGAGTCGGTCCAGCGGGTGCGGGTCGACGGCGAGACGCTGATCCGCAAGACGATCCGGCCCGACGGCGAGGCGGGATATCGAGGCTGGCCGTCCGGCCCGACCGTCGACCACTGGAACTGGTGGCGGCGCGAGGCGGACCTCTACGCCAGCGACCTCGCCGGTTGGGTCCACCCCGGCATGCGGCTGCCCCGGCTCCTCCGCTCGGTCCAGCTCACGGACGGGCGGGTCGAGCTGTGGCTGGAGGACGTGACCGGTCGGCCGGGAGTCGAGATGTCGACCGAGGAAGCCGGCCGGCTCGCCCACGCCTGGGGCGCCACGCAGGCCCGGGCCACCGGGCGTCCCCCCGAGCCCTGGCTGGCACGGAGCTGGCTTCCGTCGTTCCTGGCGCACCGCCCCGTCACGTCCGCCGCGTTCGAGGACGAGCAGGCGTGGGCCCATCCCGACGTCGCCGCCGTGATCGACGCCCCGCTGCGGCGAGGGCTGGCGCGCCTGTGGGAGCAGCGGGCCTGGTGCTGCGAGCGCCTCGCCACGCTGCCGCACACCGTGACGCACCACGACCTGTGGCCCGGCAACGTCATCGTCCCCGACGACGGCGTCCCGGTGCTGGTCGACTGGGCGATGGCGGGTTGGTCACCGGTCGGGCTCGACGTGCCGGTGATGGTCTTCGACACGTTCCTCGACCTCCTCGTCGACGTGGAGCGCCTCGACGAGGTGGAGCGGGCCGTCACCTCGCGGTGGCTCGACGGCGTGTCCGAGCGGATCGACCCCGACGTCGCGCTGGCCGGCATGCACCTGTCGGCGGTCCGGTTCGCCTGGCTCCCGGCGAAGATGATCGCCGAGCTCGGCGGGGGACGCTTCGGCAACGTCTACCTGCCAGACGGCGTGAGCACGGCCGACGAGTGGGCGGCCCGGGCGCCGGTCTTCGAGCGGATGGTGCAGTGGTTCGAAAAGGCCCGATCCCGGTACCGTGGTGACCGAAGCACGCACCCACCTGGGGCGTGACCGACCAGGGGGTCCGCGTTTGCGACGCCACATGTTCCACTCGAAGATCCATCGCGCCACGGTCACCCAGGCGGACCTCCACTACGAGGGCTCGCTGACCATCGACCGTGACCTGCTCGATGCGGCCGGCATCCTCCCGTACGAGGAGGTCCAGGTGTGGAACGTGACGAACGGCAGTCGCCTGGCGACCTACGCGATCGAGGGCGAGCGCGGCTCGGGCGTCATCTGCGTCAACGGAGCGGCCGCCCACCACGCCGCCGTCGGCGACCTCGTCATCATCGCCACGTTCGTGGAGATGGACGACGCCGAGGCGAAGGCCCACGAGCCGACGGCGATCTTCGTGGACGCGGACAACCGCATCGTGGAGCAGCGGGCCGAGATCCCGGGCCCCGCGGTCGTCGCGGTCTGACGCCCACCAGCGTTCTCGGCGCGATCTGTCCCGCCGGGCGGGACATCCCGCGCTGAGAACGACCACGGGCCGCCGACCCGGAGGTCGACGGCCCGTGCGATGGCGAGGTGTCGCCGTTCGGCTGGTCAGGTCAGCTGAGGCGCTCGATGATCATCGACATGCCCTGGCCGCCGCCCACGCACATCGACTCCATGCCGAAGGTCTTGTCGGACTCCTGCAGGTTGTGGATGAGCGTCGTCATGATGCGGGCGCCGGTCATGCCGAACGGGTGACCGATGGCGATGGCGCCGCCGCGTGTGTTCAGCTTCTCGATGTCGATGCCCAGGTGGCGGGCCGACGGGAGGACCTGCGCGGCGAACGCCTCGTTGATCTCGACGAGGTCGATGTCGTCGATGGTCATGTTGGCCCGGCCCAGCGCCTGGCGGCAGGCCTCGATCGGACCGAGGCCCATGATCTCGGGGTTGAGGCCGGACACGCCCGAGGCGACCACGCGGGCGAGCGGGGTGAGGCCGAGCTCCTTGGCCTTGGTGTCGCTCATCACGACGACAGCCGCGGCGCCGTCGTTCAGGGGGCAGGCGTTGCCCGCGGTGACGCGGCCCTCGGGCTTGAAGACGGGCTTCAGGCCGGCGAGGCCCTCGGCGGTGGTCCCGGCCCGGATGCCGTCGTCCTGCTTCACGACGGTGCCGTCGGGCAGGGTCACCGGGGTGATCTCCTGCTCCCAGTAGCCGTTCTCGAGGGACGCGGTGGCGAGCTGCTGGCTGCGAGCGGCGAACTCGTCCATGTCCTCGCGGCTGACGTCCTCCTTCTCGGCGACGTTCTCGGCCGTCTGGCCCATGGCGATGTACACGTCGGGGAGGCCGTTGCCGGGCGTCCAGCTCCCACCCTCGCCGGCAGCGCGTGAGGCGGTGCGGGCCATCGCGTCGGCGAACAGCTCGTTGGCGGGCCCGTCGTCCGCCATGCCGTTCACGAAGCGGCTCACGGTCTCGACGCCGGCGGCCACGAAGATGTCACCCTCGCCGGCCTTGATCGCGTGGGCGGCCATGCGGATGGTCTGCAGCGACGACGAGCAGTAGCGGTTGACGGTCACGCCGGGGACGTCGGGCATGTCGGCGAGCACGGCGACGACGCGGCCGATGTTCACCCCGGACTCGCCGGCCGGCTGGCCACAGCCCATCAGGAGGTCCTCGACGAGGTTGCGGTCGAGCTGGGGGATCTTCGCCAGCGCAGCGTTGACGATCTGGGCGGCCAGGTCGTCCGGGCGGATCGAGGTCATCGACCCCTTGAGGGCACGGCCGATCGGGCTGCGTGCGGTCGAGACGATCACTGCTTCGGGCATGGGAAGTTCCCCCTGGAGGTCGGACCCGTCGGGTCGGTCAGCGGATGGTCAGGTTACCGGCCGGTAACAAGGCGGCGAAACCCGCCGGACCGGGGTCGCCCGGCTCGTTCTGTCGCGTCAGGCGTGACACGGGGGTCACGTCTCATGCGACAGAACGGTCACGGGAAGAAGCGGCTGACGGTGTCGACGACGCACGCCGGCTTGGCCTCGCCCTCGATCTCGATGGTGATGCGGACGACCGCCTGGACCCCTTCGCCCACCTCGGTGACCGAGACGATCTCGCCGAGGCCGCGGATCCGGCTGCCCACCCGCACCGGGTTCGGGAACCGCACCTTCTCGACGCCGACGTTCACGCCCATCGAGAACTGCTCGACGACCAGCAGCTCGGGCAGGAAGAGGTTGGCCAGCGACAGCGTCAGGTAGCCGTGGGCGATCGGCGCGCCGAAGGGGCCCGCCGCTGCTCGCTCCGGATCGACGTGGATCCACCCGCCCACGCCGCCCCTCGACGTGCCTTCGGCGCTCTCCCCCTCGTGATCGCCCGTCGCCTCGGCGAACTGGTCGATCCGCTCCTGGGTGATCGTGACCCAGTCGGTCGGTCCGAGCGCGTCCCCGACGTGGGCGGCGAGGTCGGCAGGGGTGGGGACGGTCAGGGTCACGGGAGGCTCCTCAGGGGTGATCGATCGTTCTCGGCGCGGATTGTCCCGCCACACGGGACTTTTCGCGCCGAGAAGTGGGGGTCGAGCGGTCGGGCTCCGGTCACGCGTGCTGGGACGAGACCGCGACGACCTCGCCGGTCATGTACGACGACAGGTCGGAGGCGAGGAACACCATCACGTTGGCGACCTCCCAGGGCTCGGCGGCGCGGCCGAACGCCTCCTTCGCCTCGAGCTCCTCGAGGAGCCCGTCGGGGGTGACCTTGGCGAGGAACGGGTGCATCGCGATGCTCGGGGACACGGCGTTGACCCGCACGCCGTGCTGCGCCGCCTCCATCGCCGTGCAGCGGGTGAGCGCCATGACGCCGGCCTTCGCCGCGGCGTAGTGGGACTGCAGCTCCTGGGCGCGCCAGCCGAGCACCGATGCGTTGTTCACGATCACGCCCGCGCCGCGCTCGTACATGTGCGGGAGGATCGCCCGCATGCACCGGAACGTCCCGGTGAGGGTCACGTCGAGGACCACGTTCCACTGGTCGTCGGTCATCTCGTGGAGCGCGGCGGCTCCGCCGAGGCCGGCGTTGTTCATCCACACGTCGACGTGCCCGAGCTGCTCGACGGCGGCGGCGACGAGCGCATCGACCTCGTCCTGCTGCGTCACGTTGCAGAGCTGGGTCGCGGGTCGCGCGCCCAGCTCGGCCTCGATCCTGTCGGCCGCCTCACCGAGCCGCCGCTCGTGGAGGTCCGAGATCATGACGGTTGCGCCCTCCATCACACAGCGGCGCGCCAGCGAGTAGCCGATGCCGGTGCCCGCCGCGGCGGTCACCACGACGGTCTGCCCCGTGAGGAGGCCGCGTCCGGGCGGCTCGGTGGGGACGGGTGCAGCCATGTCAGCCTCCAGAGGCGGGCGCGGGCGGGGCGGGCTCCTTGGGGAGGCCGAGCGCCCGTTCGCCGATGATGTTGCGTTGGATCTGGTCGCTCCCGCCGTAGATGGTGTCCGAGCGGGTGAAGAAGAAGAGCCGGTGCAGCTCGTCGAGGGCCTCGGGATCGCCGTAGTCGGCGGCGGTGAGCCCGGCCTCGGCGCCGAGCACGTCCATGGCGACCTCACCCATGTCCTGGTGGAGGTTGGCCCAGTAGAGCTTGCCGATCATGGCGGCGGGGACGAGCTCGACGTTCGCGTCGACCGACAGGTTCCGCAGCGCGTTCCACCGCATGATCCTGAGCCGAGCGGCGAGGTCGGCGAGCCGCTGTCGCAGCGGGGCGTCGTCGATCCGCCCGGTCCGGCGCGCCGCTTCGACGATGGCGTCGAACTCGCGGCTGAACGCCATCTGCTGGCCGAGCGTGAGCACACCGCGCTCGAACGCGAGCGTGCCCATGGCGACGCGCCAGCCCTCACCGGGCTGGCCGACGACGAGATCGGCCGGTGTGCGGGCCTCGTCGAAGAACACCTCGTTGAACTCGGCGGTGCCGGTCACCTGCACGATCGGGCGGATCTCGATGCCGGGGGTGTCCATCCGGATGAGGAGGTAGCTCAGGCCGCGGTGCCGTTGCGAGCCGGCCTCCGTGCGGGCGATGACGAAGCACCAGTCCGACCACTGCGCCAGCGAGGTCCAGACCTTCTGGCCGGAGATGACCCACTCGGCGGAGCCGTCCGCCGCGGTCTCGAGGCGAGCGGTCGTCCGGACGTTGGCGAGGTCGCTGCCTGCGTTGGGCTCGGAGTACCCCTGGCACCAGTACTCGGTGCCGGACACGATGCCGGGGAGGAACCGCTGCTGCTGCTCGGGTGAGGCGAAGTGCACGAGCGTGGGGCCCAGCAGGCCCTCGCCGATGAGGCCCGCGCGGCCAGGTCCGCCGGCGCGGGCGTACTCCTCGTGGAAGATGACCTCCTGGCTGAGCGGCAGGCCGCGCCCGCCGTGCTCGACCGGCCAGCCGACGCAGGTCCAGTGCGAGGCGGCCATGTGCCGCTCCCACTCCTGGCGCTCGGCGACGAAGCTGTGCTCGTCGCCGGGGCCGCCGCGACCTCGCAGCGGGGCGAACTCGCCCACGAGGTTGCTCCCCATCCAGTCCCGGATCTCCGCTCGGAAGGCGCGATCGGCGTCCGTATCTCCCAACAGCACGCGGCGACGATACCTGACGACCCGTCAGAAACCCCATCCGCCGAAGGGCGCGTGCGGAGGCGGTGGAACCCCCACCCCTACCATGGCGACCCGTGAACCCGTTCTCGGTGGGGCCCTCGAGCCCGCCGCCCCCGCCACCGCCGGGTCGCCCACCTCCACCGGGCGGTCGCCCGCCGTCCCCGTCCCCGTCGCCGCCCGGCCGTCGCTCGCCCGTGATCGGCGTGGTCGCAGCCGTGCTCGCGGTCGGGGTCGCCGTGATCATCGTCTTCGCCGCCAGCAACCGGGGCGAGGAGCGCACCGGTGTCTTCGGCCCCGGGGGATCGCCGTCGACCACGGCGTCGCCGCGCGTCCCGGGGTCGGGGTCGTCGAGGAGCACCACGACTGCGGCGCCGGGCGACGACTCGGGTGCCGTGTTCTCGACCTGCACTCCCATCGCCCAGCCGTTCCCGATCGGCGCTCGGACCTGCACCATCGTCCGTCCACCGGAGGGCACGGGCGCCGCCCGCCTGCCCGCCGTGGTCCTCCTGCACGGCTGGAACACCACGCCCTCGCAGGTGCTGGCCAACGGCGCGTGGGCGGACGCCGTGATGCGACACGGGCTCCTCGTCGCCGCCCCGGACGGCCTCTTCGGCGGGTGGAACGCAGGTGGCTGCTGCGGGATCTCGCAGGCCACGCAGATCGACGACACGGCGTTCCTCCAGCAGGTCGTCGCGCAGCTGCGCTCCCGCCGCGACGTGGACCCCGACCGCATCTACGCGGTGGGCGAGTCGAACGGCGGGATGATGGTCCACCGGTTCCTGTGCGTGGGGGCCGACACCGTGGCGGGTGCGGCGTCGGTGGGAGGCACGCCCGTCGCAGGCTGCACGCCGAACGCACCGGTGCCGATCCTCGAGGTCCACGGCACCGCCGACATGACGGTGCCCTACCGCGGGGGTCAGTCGGCCATCTCCTGGGTGCTCGGCGTGACGTTCCCGGCCGTCGAGTCGGCGCTCCCCACGATCGCCGAGGCCGAGGGCTGCTCGTCGAGCCCGGCGATGCGGACCTCCGGCTCGGTGCGGACCACCGACTGGAGCGGCTGCCGCGACGGGGTGCCGCTCCGACTCGTGACCATCGAAGGCGGCGCGCACGCCTGGTTCCGCGACGGTACCTATGACTCGACCGAGGAGATCCTGCGCTTCTTCGGGCTGGCCTCGTGATCCCTCCGCCGCCCGGCGCACCCCCGCCTCCGCCCGGCGCCGCCCCGGCTCCGCCTCCACCCGCGCCGCCCGGTCCTCCGCCCGTCGAGCAACGGCGTCGGCGGGGCTGCCTGTTCAAGGGCCTGGTCGCCGCCGGTGTGCTCGTCGGCGTGATCGCGATCGTGGTCGGGGTGCTCGTCTGGTACACGCGCTCGCACCAGGAGGTGGAGCTGCCGGCGGACGGTGCGCCGCTGCAGACCGCACCCACGATGACGGCGCCCGACCAGCCGGCCGCCTTCACGAGCGCGTTCGTGCAGCAGGGGCTGAACCGTCGGGAGATCGCCTACGTGATGCCACCCGACCTGGCGCCGGGGGAGCAGCTCCCGGTGGTGCTGTTCCTCCACGGCGTCTCGACGAGTCCGGGGCTGATGCAGCAGACGATCGGGCTCGGGGACGCCGTCGTCGCTCGACGGTTCATCGCCGTGGTGCCGCACGGGATCGCGGAGAGCTGGAACGCCGGCAAGTGCTGCCGTCCGGCGATGACGCTCGGGATCGACGACGTCGCGTTCCTCGACGCCGTCATCACCGACGCGATCCGCCGGCCCGAGGTGGATGCGGAGCGCGTGTACATGGTCGGGGAGTCGAACGGCGGGATCATGACCTACCGGTACCTCTGCGAGCACGCCGACCGGTTGGCCGGCGCGGCGAGCGTGATCGGCACCAACCAGACCGGCTGCCAACCGAGCGAGCCGCTGCCGTTGCTGCACATCGCGGCCTCGGCGGACGAGGTGATCCCCTACGAGGGCGGCCTGACCGGCGCCGCTCGCCTGTTCTCGGCCGCTCCCTTCCCCCCGGTGATGGACACGCTGCGGGCCGTCGCCCGATCCGAAGCCTGCACGCCCGACCCCGCGACGGTCCCGGCGGGTCCGGTCGAGGTGACCGAGTGGAAGGGCTGTTCGGGCGACGTCCCGTTGCGGCTCGTCACGGTCATCGGCGCCACGCACCTCTGGCCCCGAGGCGAGCAGTTCCGGGCGACCGACGCCGTCCTCGACTTCTTCGGTCTGCCGCCGAGCTGACCGTCAGGCCGGCCGTCGCCGCAACGGGCGCACCTCGGCGTTCGGTCGGCGCCCGCCCGACGGATGGCGGAGCCGGCCTCGGCGGTCGAGCCCCGCCGACGCCACCAGCTCGGCGCGGAGCTCCGCGAGGCTGTCGCCGAGCAGCGCGTCGATCTCGTCGAGGTAGGTGAGGTAGGTCCAGAGCGCCTCGGACGTGCCGGTGGGGAGGTCGACACCCGCGTGCTCGCACCAGGAGGCCGCCCGGTTCCACAGGATCTCCGCCACCCACGTGCGGTTCCAGCAGCTCCGGGTGGGCTCGGGCAGCCCCCCGATGCCGTAGATGACGCCGAAGAGGACGGTGACGGCGTCGAGGTCGAGCGAGTGGCCGGACTGCAGGGCCCAGCGGGCCACCTCGACGCGGTGGCGGGCCAGAGCCGGGCCCAGATCTTCGGTTCGTGCGGGTCGGTGGTCGGTGCGCTGAGCCATGACGACATCCTGACGAGGGGGTGTGACACTCACCCTCCGCCCGTTCGCCTTCGTTCGTTCGACTCGCGCAGCTCGTGCCGAACCTGGCCGGGCGTTGGTGGGGGGGGGA
>JAEZFI010000293.1 GCA_023437745.1 Actinomycetes bacterium | reverse complement strand
GGCCCTGTTCGACGACGCCGCGGCGCGGCTCGCCGCCGGCACGGCCGACGTGGCGACCGTCGACGAGGCGATCGAGGCGGCCCAGACCGGGTTCGCCCGGATCCCGTTCGACGCCGTCGGGGAGGAGGGCGAGGATCGCATGGCGCAGTCCGCCATCACCGTCCGCTGCGTCCAGACCGCGGAGGGTGGTGTGCCTGACGACCCCGACGCCCCCGGGCTGGTCGCGATCGTCGGCCGCAGCTACTGACCGGGCGCCGATCGGGCGACGAACCGGGCCCTGGAGGCTGCGACGCAGTATGCTCCACGGTCCGACGATTCGAGTGCGGGGCGGCGGGGAGCGGCGTGGGCGGGGGCCCACGCCTTTTGTCTGCCACCGGGCGGTCGGAACCCCGACGACCCGATCCACCCGGTAGACCGACGACACGAGGAGGTGAACCCATGGCCCTCAGCGACACCGTGCGCGACCTGGTCCGGGGCGCACTTGCACCCCTCGACGTCCAGATCTACGACCTCGAGCACACCGGCGGGACCCTGCGGGTCACCGTCGACCGGCCCGGCGGCATCGACATCGACACCGTGGCCGACGCCACCCGCGCCGTCTCGCGAGCCCTCGACGAGGCCGACCCGATCCCCGGCTCGTACCACCTCGAGGTGTCGAGCCCCGGGCTCGAGCGCACCCTGCGGACCGCCCGCCACTGGCAGAGCGCCGTCGGCGAGGTCGTCAAGGTGAAGCTGCGTCCGGAGATCGAGGGCGAGCGACGCATCGAGGGCACCGTCGCCGAGGTCGGCGACGAGGACGTCACCATCGATGTCGACGGCGAGCCGCACGTGGTGCGCCTCGCCGACGTGGACCGTGCCAAGACGGTCTTCGAATGGGGGCCGACCCCCAAGCCGGGCGGGCCCAAGGCGACGAAGGCGGGCAAGCCGGTGAGCGGACGGACGAAGGAGAACCACCAGTGAACGCCGAGATGATGGACGCGCTGCAGGCCCTCGCGGTCGATCGGGGGATCTCGGTCGAGACCCTGCTGAACGTCCTGGTCGACGCCATGCAGTCGGCCTACGAGAAGATGCCCGGCGCGCGCCGCGACGCCTGGGTCGTCCTCGAGCCCGAGACGGGCGAGTTCAAGGTGATGGCGCAGGACACCGACGAGGACTACGTCCCGATCGGCGACGAGTACGACGTCACGCCGCCCAACTTCGGCCGCATCGCCGCGCAGGCCTTCAAGCAGGTCATGACGCAGAAGATCCGCGAGGCCGAGCGCGAGCTGAAGTACGAGGAGTACGCCGGCCGCGAGGGCGACATCGTCACCGGCATCATCCAGCAGTCCGACGCCCGCTACACCCTGTTGGACCTGGGTCGGGTCGAGGCGCTCATGCCGCAGTCCGAGCAGGTCGCCTACGAGCGCGCCGAGCCGGGCAAGCGGGTGAAGGCGTACATCGTCGAGGTCCGCAAGACCGCGAAGGGCCCGCAGATCGTCGTGTCACGCACGCACCCCGGGCTCATCCGCCGGCTGTTCGAGCTCGAGGTCCCCGAGATCGCCGACGGCATCGTCGAGATCCGCGCCTGCGCCCGTGAACCAGGGCAGCGCACGAAGATCGCCGTGTGGTCGAACGATCCCAACGTCGATCCCGTCGGCGCCTGCGTGGGTGCCCGCGGTGCGCGCGTGCGGATGGTGGTGAACGAGCTCAACGGCGAGAAGATCGACATCGTGCCGTTCTCCGAGGACCTCGAGGAGTTCGTGATGAAGGCCCTCGCCCCGGCAAAGGTGAACGAGGTCCGGATCGACTACCAGACCGGCACCGCCGAGGTCATCGTCCCCGACTTCCAGCTCAGCCTGGCCATCGGTCGTGAGGGCCAGAACGCTCGCCTCGCGCACCGCCTCGTGGGGCTTCGGGTGGACATCCGCTCCGAGTCCGACCGCTCGGCCAGCCCTGCGGGCGGCGCCGACTGGGCGGAAGGCGAGTGGATCACCGATCCCGAGTCGGGCGAGCAGATGTGGCAGCCGGCCGACGGCGGCCCCGCGATCTCGGCCGCCGAGTGGAACGCTGCCGAGCCGGGCACGGTCGCCGGTGCCGACGACGAGGCTGCCGCCGAACCCGACAGCGCCGAGGCCGCCGACGACTCGACCCCGTCGGAGCCCGAGGCTGCGGTGGAGTCCGACGAGGCGCCGGCCGACGAGGCCGAGTCCGACGAGGCGCCGGTCGAGGAGGCGGATCCGGTCCCCGAGGAGACGCCCACCGAGTCGTGACCGGCGGCGACCCGGCCGCACCGGTCAGGACGTGCGTCGGGTGTCGAACCCGGCGGGCGGCCGATAGGCTCATCAGGCTCTCGCTCCGCGACGGCGAACTGGTCCTCGGTCCGACCGGGGGTCGAGGCGCATGGCTGTGCCCCGACATCGGCTGCTTCGACGTCGCGGTCCGGCGCGGTGCGGTGGCCCGGGCACTGAAGAACCCCGTGAGCCAGGCGTCACTGGATCGCATCCGGATCGCGTTCGTGCAGCACTGCGCGGACGTGGGAGACTGCAACGCGGCGACCGGACGGTCGTCCACGACTACGAAAGGCTGAGAGCGGATCTTGGCAGCAAAACTCCGAGTCCACGAGCTCGCCAAAGAGCTGGGCTTGACC
>JAEZFI010000067.1 GCA_023437745.1 Actinomycetes bacterium | reverse complement strand
GGCGTGGCCTTCGGCGCGCTGTTCGTCCAGACGTTCTCGGAGGGCGAGCTCGCCCTGTCGCTCGTGATGCCGTGGTCGCAGCTGGCGGTCATCGTCGTGATCGGCGGGCTGCTCGGCGTGGTCGCCGCGCTCAGGTCGGCCCGCCGCGCCGGCAAGCTCGACATCCTCGCCGCCATCGCCACGAACTGAGCGACGGCGACGGAGCGATCAGTCCTGGGTGAGCCGGGCGTCGTCCATGTTCCAGTAGGCGTGCATCTCGGTCACCTTGGCCTCGGCGTCGAAGTGCATGACGTCGATGATGTCGAGCTCGAGCGTCGTGTCACCGATGTGGCTGCGCACGACCATGGGGAACGCCGCCTGCCGGCCGGCGACCCGGATGGGTCCGGTCAGCGTCAGCTCCATGCTGTCGCAGAGGTCGTGGGACGCCACGAAGAAGCCCCGGACGGCATCGGGCCCCTCGTACACGCCCGACCCGACGGGGTCCTCGATGCGGGCGTCGGCGGTGAAGCACTCGACGATCCCGTCGATGTCGCCGGCGGTGTGGCGTTCGGTGTACGACCTCACGGTCGCCCGGATCGCGTCCGCCGTGGGGGCATCGTCCGTGGGGGCATCGGTGGAGTGCGCAGGCATGAGGCGAGCCTACCGAGAGCAGGTCGCTGTCACCGGGGGTCCGTAGACTCGCCCCGATGGCGTCGACCCCCCGCCCGAAGAAGGCCGCCGCCACCCGTCGGCCCGCCGCGAAGCGGGGCACATCCACGTCCAACTTCGGCGTCGGCAAGCGCGAGAGCCACGACGCCTCGGCCTTCTACGAGCGGTTCTCTGCCCCGGAGCTCAGCGACGACGAGACGATCGGCGAGGCGACCTCGACCGACGAGATCCACGTCGGCGACTCCCGGAACATGGACAGGATCGCCGACAACTCGGTGGCGCTGGTCGTGACCTCGCCGCCCTACTTCGCCGGCAAGGCCTACGAGGAGGCCCTCGGCGAGGGCGGCATCCCCGCCACCTACGTCGAGTACCTCGACATGCTCACCGACGTGTTCGCCGAGTGCGTGCGGGCGCTCGAGCCGGGCGGCCGGATCGCCGTCAACGTGGCCAACCTCGGGCGCAAGCCGTACCGCTCGCTGTCCGCCGACGTCACCACCATCCTCCAGGACCGCCTGCGCCTGCTGCTCCGCGGCGAGATCATCTGGCAGAAGGCCCGCGGGGCGGGTGGCAACTGCGCGTGGGGTTCGTTCCGAGCGCCGGGCAACCCGGTGGTGCGCGACCTGACCGAGCGGATCGTCATCGCGTCGAAGGGCCGGTTCGACCGCGCCGTCGGGCAGAAGGACCGCGCCAAGGCCGGCCTCCCCGCCCGCGCGACGATCACCGCGGACGAGTTCATGGAGTCCACGCTCGACCTGTGGGAGCTGCCCACCGAGAGCGCGACCCGGGTCGGCCACCCGGCGCCGTTCCCGGTCGAGCTGCCCCAGCGCCTCATCGAGATGCACACCTACGTCGGCGACCTCGTCCTCGACCCGTTCATGGGGTCGGGCTCGACTGCGGTCGCGGCGGTCCGGACCGACCGCCACTACGTGGGCTACGACACCGACCCGCATTACGTGGAGCTGGCGGAGAAGCGCATCGCCGAGGAGAAGGGCCGCGCCATCACGGGCGCTCGCGACCCGATCGGCGGCGGGGTCGCCACCGTCTCCCTGGCGCGCTCGCTCGTGGCGGCGGCCGGGTTCGCGCAGCTCTCCCCCAAGCGCATCGCCCTGCGGAACGGCGCGTCGTTCGCGTTCCGGTGCGAGGACCGCAAGGGCGGCACCTGGTACGTCGACGTCGTGGGCGGCCAGACGACGGGCGCGCGGGGGCTCCGGAGCACCGAGGCGCTGCTGCGCTCGGTGGGCCAGGCGGCGCTGGTCCACGCCACCGAGCCCGACGCCCGGGTGCTCCTCCTCACGACCGACCTTCCCAAGCGCGGAACGCCTGCCGCGAACGCGCTCGACGCGGTGCGTGGCCACTCGGTGGCCGCCACGCTCGAGCTCGGCGCCGAGGACACCCCGGCCCGCCTGGCGGACCTGGCCGCCGGCCGGCGGCGCCGCGCCCGCTGACGTGCCCCGCCTCGTCTCCGAGGTCACGGAGATCGTGACCGGCCTCGGGATGCTGGGAGTGCCCTCGATCGACGAGGCGCTCGCGGTCCGTCCCGTCAAGCTCGTCGACCTCGACGACGCCACGTGGGGGCGGTTGCTCGATGCCTGGGCCGACGGCTCCCACCTCGCGGAGTTCCACGCCGCCTTCCTCAACGGCGTCGCCTTCCTCCAGGCTCGCGACGCCCTGCGGGGCCGTCGCCCCGAGCGGATCGAGTGGCGCGGCCCGGCGCGGTCGATGGGCGACGACACGACGCCGGTCGACCTCCGCGTCGACCACGTCTACCTGGTGAGCTGCAAGTACCTGTCGAAGATCCTCGCCAACGTCTCACCGGCGTCGCTGTTCGACCGGGCGCTCGGCTCGGCCACGGCCCGGGCCCGGGACGGCGACTGGTACGTGCAGGTGGCGCCCGCCGAGTACCAGGCGATGTACGACGCGGTCCTGCGGCGACACCGCCCCGAGGGGATGCCGATGCGGGCCTCCGACCTGACCGCCGACCACCGGCGAGCGCTGAAGGCGGCCCTCGCAGGTGCCCCGCCCGATCTGGCGACCGAGGGCGCCTACCGCGAGCTGTGCGACGTGGTCTCGAGGGAGTCCGCCGCCCGTTGGGACGCCGCAGTGCCGACGCTCGCCCACCGTCGAGCGATGCTGTGGCGGCTGCTCCGGATGGGCGCAGCGCCCTACTTCGTGCTGGGCAGCCAAGCCGGCGGAACCCTGCGGATCCGGGTGGCGACCCCGTGGGACTGGCAGCGCGCGCACGAGCTGCGCAGCTTCGACATCACGCCGGGCGGGCGAGCCCAACCGAGCGTCAACTGGACGGCCATGGTCCGCGACCGGGCCGACCGCACCGAGCGCGAGGTGCGCGGGCACGTCGAGATCCGCTGGAGCCACGGCCGCTTCGGCGGACTCCCCGAGGCGAAGATCTACCTCGACACCCCGCACCACGACGTCCCCGGCTACATCGAGCTCTCTTAGCTGGCCGGGCCAGCTCCGGGTCAGTTTCGCTCGCGGGCTCGCTGCTTCCCCTCCGCTACCCGGCCGGTCCTGATGGGCCGGGCCAGCTCCGGGTCAGTTCCGCTCGCACTCCTGGTCGACAGTCGACGCAGGGTGCGCCAGACGCACGCTCTGCTGACAGTCGAACCTCAGTGCGCGCACGTACGACCGACTGTCGAGGCAGGGTGCGCCAGACGCACGCTCCGCTGACAGTCGACCGAACGTGCGGGCGGTCAGAGAAGGGGCTGGCAGGTCGGGCACCAGTAGGTGACCCGGGCCTGGTCACCCTGCATGGAGGAGAGGATCGGGGTGCCGCAGCGGCGACAGGCTCGGCCGCGACGGCCGTACACGGCGAGCCCACCCGCGACGGTCTGGCGCCGGCCGGGACGGAGGTTCGCCATCAGCAGGCGGTTCGAGGTCGCGAGCAGGCGGCGCCGCAGGTCCGGGGGGACGTGCCGCAGCGGTGTCGCCGGATCGACGCGCTCCGCCCAGCAGACCTCGCTCTTGAACACGTTGCCGACGCCGTTGGCGACCCGCTGGTCCAGGAGCACGTCGCCGATCGACGCGTCGTCGAGGCCGAGCGCGTCCATCCGTCGGAGGCACACGTCGAGGTCGGGCTCCGGGAGGCACAGGTCCGGGCCGAGGTGGTCGATCGGGGAACGGCCCGCCGCCCTGGTCGGGAACGTGCGGACCACCGGCGCCGAGAAGCAGGCGGCCACCCAACCCGGGACGTCGATCCGGACCCGCAGGAGGTGGGCGGGCTTCCGCCATCGCTCCCCTGCCTCGTAGAGGTGCCAGCTGCCGGTCATCCGCATGTGGGTCTCGAGGGTCAGCCCACCGCTGAAGTCCATCAGGAGGTGCTTGCCCACGGCGCGCACCTCCTCGATCCGCTCCCCCACCCGGGGCCGCGTCCCCACCAGCCGTGGCGCCTCGAACCGCTCGAGGGTCGCGCCCGCCAGCGCGGGGCGGAGGCGAGCGGCGGCGTTGTGGATGGTGTCGCCCTCTGGCACGGCTCCTCGATCGTCGCTGCCCGGTCCTGCGGCGAACCGAGGCACCACAATGGCGAGGTGACCGTACCCTCCGACCTCGACGCGTCAGCCCTCGCCTTCCTCGCCGAGCGGCACCTCGCCACCCTCACGACCGTCGACGAGCGGGGTCGACCCCACGCGGTGCCGGTCGGGTTCACGTGGGATCCCGACACGGGCCTGGCCCGCATCATCACCCGCGGCCACTCCCGCAAGGCCCAGCGGCTCGCGGTGAACCCGGGGGCGCCGGTGGCGGTGTGCCAGGTCGACGGCGGCCGCTGGCTGGCCATGGAGGGCGGTGCCGTGGTGTCCGACGACCCCGACCGCGTGGCCGAAGCGGTGCGCCGCTACGGCGAGCGCTACCGCGTGCCCGAGGAGAACCCCGAGCGCGTGGTCATCGAGATCACGGTCGAGCGGGTCCTCGGCCGCTGGTGACCGCGGTCCCGCGGGACCTGGGGTGGGGCGGCGTCAGGGACGCGGGCGAGTCGCAGGGCGCATCCCGCGGTAGCTGAGGATCCAGCCGCGGGCGGTCAGCACCGAGGCGAGGTCGTGGGACGAGAGCGGCTCGCCGTCGACCGTCGCCACCTCCAGCCGCCGCTGCCGGCGGTCGATCTCGGCCAGGCCGTCGGCGACGACCTCGAGGTCCGCCCCCTCGAACACGGTGACGGCTCGACCCGACCGGTCGACGAACGCATGGGCCCGGTCCGTCATCACCACGCGAGCGCCGGCCGAGCGGCTCGGCCTCCCCGCCGAGGGCGGCCAGGGCAGCACCGCGCCGTACGGCTGCGCGGGATCGGTGGCGGGCAACACCACCACCCCTTCCCCGTTCTGTGTCGTGGAACGCGCCAGTTCTGGCGCGTCCGACGGCACAGAACCGGTGGGCTGGCGGAGGCGGTCGACCGCGCCGGCCCGGGCGAACTGCGCGGCGCCCAGCCCGGAGACGAAGTAGCCGCGACGGATCGTCCCCTGCTCCTCCATCGATCGGAGCACGGGGTAGAGGCCGGCGAACCCTGCCGTGGTCCCCTCGGCCAGCGCCATCTCCCGGGTCAGGACCCCGTAGCGCTCGAGGAGCTGGCCGGCCCGCGCGACCGCGAGCTCGGTCGGGCTGGGACGCGGCTGGAGCAGGTCGTCCACCAGCGACCACCGGCCTCCGGCGCTGGGTGGACCCTGGCGGGTCATGCGTCCGAGCGCCGGCCGTTGCCGCGACCGCGCCGGTGCCCGCGACGACCCTCGGGAGCGACCGCCCACCCGCGCCCGGAGGGGTGCCAGCGTGTCGTTCGTGACCTCCCCGGCCCACACGAGGTCCCACAGCGCTTCGAGCACGACGTCGTCCGAGTACGGCAGCTCCGCAGCGGCCACGGCGGCGACGAGGTCGGCCCAGAACGACGCTCCGCGCTGCGTCAGCCGCTCCCGAAGGACGCGGTGGTGCGGCTCGTCGGGCGGTTCGGTCGCCTCGTTCAGGAGCAACGCGGCCTGCTCGCGGAACACGAGTCGGATGCGGCCGTCGTTCGCGCCGATCCCGCCGGCCCCCACCCACACCACGTCACCCGACGCGCACAGCGCGTCGAGGTCGGCGGGTCGGTAGTCCCCGAGGCGTGCGCCCAGGGTGTCGCTCTCGAGCGTGGAGACCACGAGCGGCGCGCCCTGCAGCTGCCCGATCACGTCGGCCAGCGCGTCGTAGCCGCGCCGGCGACTTCCCACCCCCGTCCACTCGGGGAGGAAGCGCACGAGGCGTGAGGCGTCGACCGGCTCGACCTCCTTGCGCAGCGCCGCCAGGGTCCGACGCCGGATCAGCCGCACGACGTCGGGGTCGCACCACTCGCGTTGCGTGCCATGTGGGAGGAACTCTCCCCGGACGACCCGGCCGGCCCCCTCGAGCTCGCCCAGCACCACGCGCACCGGGTCGGGGCCGATGCCGTAGCGCTCGGCGACGTCACTCGCGGTGAAGGGGGTGTGGGTCCTGGCGTACCGCTCCACGAGGTCCCGGAGGGGGTGATCCACCGGATCGGTGAACGCTGTCGGCAGGCCCTGCGGCAGTGCCACGCCGAGCGCGTCGCGCAGCCGGGCGGCGTCGCCGGCGTCCGCCAGCCGGTGCTCGCCGGCCACCGACACCTCGATCAGGCGCAGCTCGCGGAGGAGTCCGTCGACCGCGGTCGCCACGTCGAGCCCGTCGCGCGACCGCTCGACGAGCTCGTCCCGCGAGAGCGGTCCGAGCACGCGCACGAGGTCCACCAGGTCGTCGGGCCGTCGGGCCCGGCGATCGCCCGTGCGCCGCTGCAACTCGTCCTCGATCTCCTCGATCGCGCCGGGGTCGACGAGCGAGCGCAGCTCGTCCTCGCCCAGCAGGTCACGCAGCAGGTCCCGGTCGAGGGCCAGCGCTGCAGCCCGCCGCTCGGCCAGCGGCGCGTCGCCCTCGTACATCGAGACGGCGATCCAGCTGAACAGCAGCGACTGTGCGAACGGCGAGGCCTGCTGGGTGTCGACGCTGACCGTGCGGATCGACCGGTTGCGGACGCCGCCGAGCACCTCGACCAGCGCCGGCACGTCGAACACGTCGTTGAGGCACTCCCGCGTCGTCTCCAGCAGGATCGGGAAGGACGGGTACTTCGACGCGACGGCCAGGAGGTCGCCGGCTCGCTGCCGTTGCTGCCAGAGCGGCGTCCGCTGGTCCACCCTGCGGCGCGGCAGCAGGAGGGCCCGGGCGGCGCACTCACGGAACCTCGACGCGAACAGCGCAGTGCCCGGCAGCGCCGACACGACGTCGTCGGCGACCGACTCGGGATCGGGGAAGAGCTCGTCCACGTCGATCCGGTCGAACGCCTCGGGGAGCCGGAGGATGATCCCGTCGTCGCTCCACATCACCTCGACGGTGTCCGAGGTGACCTCGCTCAGCCGGTTGCGCAGCACGATCGCCCACGGCGCGTTCACCCTCGACCCGAAGGGCGTGTGGATGCAGATCCGCCAGTCGCCGATCTCGTCGGGGAACCGTTCGATCACGATCGTGCGGTCGTCGGGGACCACGCCGGTCGCCTCGGCCTGGTCGTCGAGGTAGCGCAGCAGGTTGTCGGCAGCCAGCGGATCGAGGTGGTGGCGGATCGCGAGCCGCTCCTTCGCCGCGGTGGGCGTGAGGCCGCGCACCTCACGGACGAACCCCCCGATCGCCCGCCCCAGCTCGATCGGGCGACCGGGGCCGTCGCCGTGCCAGAAGGGCATCTTGCCGGGGAGGCCCGGCGCCGGCGTCACGATCACCTTCTGGAACGTGATGTCCTCGATGCGCCACGTCGACGCGCCGAGCAGGAAGGTCTCCCCGGCGCGGCTCTCGTAGACCATCTCCTCGTCCAGCTCGCCGACGCGGGTGCCGTCGGGCAGGAAGACGCCGAACAGCCCGCGGTCGGGGATGGTGCCGGCGTTGGTGACCGCCAGGCGCTGGGCACCGGCGCGGCCCTTCACCACCCGCCCCGTCCGGTCCCACACGATGCGGGGCCGCAGCTCGGCGAACTCCTCCGAGGGGTACCGCCCGTCGAGGAGGTCGAGCACCGACGCGAGCAGGTCCTCCGACAGGTCGCCGAAGGGGGCCGCCGAACGGATCACCGCCGCCAGCTCGTCGAGCGGCCAGTCCTCGACGGAGGCCATCGCCACGACCTGCTGGGCGAGCACGTCGAGGGGCGACCGGAGGAACCGCGTGTGCTCGATCTCGCCGTCGAACATCCGCTGGACCACGACCGCCGTCTCCAGCAGGTCGCCCCGGTGCTTGGGGAAGATCCGCCCGCGGCTGGGCGCGCCGACCTGGTGTCCGGCCCGGCCGATGCGCTGCAACCCGGCCGCCACCGACCCCGGCGACTCGACCTGCACGACGAGGTCCACCGCGCCCATGTCGATGCCCAGCTCCAGCGAGCTGGTCGCGACCAGGCCGGCCAGCTCGCCCCGCTTGAGCTCGTCCTCGATGACGAGCCGCTGCTCGCGTGACAGCGAACCGTGGTGCGCTTTCACCAGCTCGTGGCCCGGCGGTGCCGAGACACCGACCGCCTCGGCGCCCACCCCCACCTTCTCGGCGCGATTCGTCCCGTCTCGCGGGACAGCACGCGCCGAGATCGCGGCGGCCACCTCGTCCTGGTCCTCTGCCAACTCGTTGAGCCGTGACGCCAACCGCTCCGCGAGGCGCCGGGCGTTGACGAACACCAGCGTCGAGCGGTGCTCACGGATGAGGTCGAGCAGCATCGGGTGCATCGACGGCCAGATGCTCCGCCGGACGGGACCGACCGAGTCCGGGCCGGCCGGTGCACCTGCCGGGAGCTGGCCCAGCTCGCCCATGTCCTCGACCGGGACGACGACCTGGATCTCCAGCTCCTTGCGCACCCCTGCGTCGACGATCGTCACGGGACGGGGCCGTGGTGCCAGGCCGTCGGCCACTCCCTCCCCGGGGAGACGGTTGCCGCCCAGGAAGTGGGCGATCTCCTCGAGCGGGCGCTGCGTCGCCGAGAGTCCGATCCGCTGGGGCGGTCGCTCGCACAGCCGTTCGAGCCGCTCCAGCGTGACCGCGAGGTGGGCGCCGCGCTTGGTCGCCGCGACGGCGTGGATCTCGTCGACGATCACCGTCTCGACGCCCACGAGCGTCTCGCGCGCCTGCGAGGTGAGCATCAGGTAGAGCGACTCGGGGGTGGTGATGAGGATGTCCGGCGGGTTGCGGCGCATCTTGCGGCGCTCGTCGGCCGGGGTGTCGCCCGTGCGGACGCCCACCGTCGGCTCGCGGTTCGCGAGCCCGAGCCGCTGGGCGGCGAGCGCGATGCCCCGGAGGGGCGCCCGGAGGTTCTTGTCGACGTCCACGGCCAGCGCACGCAGCGGCGAGACGTAGATGACCCGCGTGGTCGTCCGCTCGGGGACGGGCTCGGTCGCGAGCCGGTCGATGGCGGAGAGGAACGCGGCGAGCGTCTTGCCCGAACCGGTGGGAGCACACAGCAGCACGTGCTCCCCCGCGGCGATGGCCGGCCACGCTCCGGCCTGCGCCGGCGTCGCGACACCGAATGACGTCTCGAACCAGGCCCGCACGGGCTCGGTGAAGACGTCGAGGCTCATTCGGGCGGGGCCAGGACCTCGGGCAGCGGACCGACGTGCAGCAGCGACAGCCGGCGGGTGGCGCGCGTCAGCGCCACGTACAGGGTCTGGGGGCCCCGGAACTCCCCGGACAGGATCGCCCCGGGCTCGACGACGATGCACGCGTCCAGCTCGAGGCCCTTCACCAGCGTCACGGGCGCCACCGTCACCTGGTGGTCGAGGTTGCCCCGGTGGGCACGCCCGAACGAGACCCCGCCGTCGCCGAGGGCCTCCTCCACCCGGGCCAGCCACGACGACGGGGCGATGACGGCGAGGTTGCCGGACTCGATCGCGGCGAGCTCACGCCGGACTGCGCCCACCAGGTCGGTGCCGAAGGCGACCTCGGAGGAGGCCTGGACGATGGGCTCGTCGCCGCTCTGCCGGATGGAGCGGGGCGGGGTGATCTCGGGCGCCGCCACGCTGAGCATCCGGGCGGCCAGGTCCATGGCCGGACCGGGCAGGCGGTAGCCGATGGTCAGCTCGGCGAATCGCGGCCGGCGCTTCTCGGGCAGGTGCTCGAGCACCGACTCCCACGAGTCGTGGGCGTGGGCCGCCGTCGCCTGCGCGATGTCGCCCACGATCGTCATCGACCCGTTGAGCGAACGCCGGTCGATCAGCCGGAGCTCCATCGGGGACAGGTCCTGTGCCTCGTCCACCACGATGTGGCCGTAGGTGCGGATCTGGTCGTCGTCCTTGTGGCGCGGGCGAGGTCCGAGCAGTTCGAGCGCCTCGTCGAGGAGCGGCACGTCCTGGCTGGACCAGACGATCGACCCGGCCTCGAGCGTGCGCTCCCGTCGCAGCAGCGCCTGCTCGTCGTCGGTGAGGGTGTCGCGGGCCGCCGACCGCAGCAGCGCGGCCGAGCCGAAGAGGTCGTTGAGCAGCTCGGAGGGCGAGAGGACCGGCCACATGCGCTCCATCGCCTCGCGCACCTCGATGAGGTCGCGGACCCGCTCGCGGAGCACGTGCGGCTCGAGCGGGTCCCGCATCTTCGATGCGAGCAGGGAGAAGAAGGCGCTGTCGAAGTGCTTCCGGCCGCCGTTGTGCGTGCGCGCCCGGCGGCGGGTCTGGGCGATCAGCTCGCGGGAGTCCTCGGGCGTGATCCTGAGCCGCTCGACGCCGAGGGGGACGATCGCCGTGTTCCGCAGCGGGCGCTCCCGGTCGCGTACCGCACGCGCCAGCACGCGGCACATCCGCAGGTCGCCCTTGACCCTCGCCACGTCGGGGCGGTCGGCGCCCATGGCTCGGATCCCGGGGACGAGGTCCGCGAGGACGGCGATCTCGATGCCCGCCTCGCCCAGCGACGGGAGCACCTGCTCGATGTAGGAGAGGAAGAGGCGGTTCGGCCCGATCACGAGCACCCCCTGCCCCTCGAGCGGGAAGCGGTGCGTGTAGAGGAGGTAGGCCGCGCGATGGAGCGCCACCACCGTCTTGCCGGTGCCCGGCCCGCCCTGCACCACGAGGATCCCCGACAGGTCGGAGCGGATGACTTCGTCCTGCTCCCCCTGGATCGTGGCGACGATGTCCGAGAGCTTCCCGGAGCGGGCCGACTCGAGGGCGGCGATCAGGGTCCCCTGGCCCTGGACGGACCCGTCGGACAGGCCGTCGGCCGCGTCGCCGAACAGCTCGTCGTCCATCCCGAGGAGGGTGCGGCCCCGGGTGGCGAAGTGCCGGCGACGCACGAGGCCCATGGGGTCGCCGCCGGTCGCCCGGTAGAACGCCTCGGCCACGGGCGCCCGCCAGTCGACGACGATGGGCTCGGCGCGCTCGTCCGCCACGGCGATCCGGCCGATGTAGAAGCGCTCCAGCCCGTTGCCGTCGAGCGCCTCGACCACGTCGGGATCCTGGGCGAGCGAGTCGGGCGGCTTGCGGTCGATGCGACCGAAGCACAGGGACTGGTCACCGAGGTCGAGCTGGGCCAGGCGCTGCTGGGCGCTCTCGGCCATCACGTCGCGCTCGTAGCGGGCCTGGAAGGTCCCGCCCGGCGTCGAGTCGGAGACGTCGGCCTGCGCGGCGGCGACACGGCGCGAGCGCTCGAGGCACTCGTACGCGTGATCGATGTGAGCCTGTTCGGCTTCGAGCTCGGCGTTGTGCGACACGGTTCCTGACCAGAGGACCCCCGATCGGGGGATCGTCCATGATACCGGCCGAGCCTCGCGATCCCGAACCCCGGTCCGGCGGCGACGTTCAGCGGCCGGGGTCCTCGCCGACCTCCGCGAGGGCGTCGCGCAGCGCGCCGCGCAGGCGGCGGACCAGGTCGGCGTCGAGGTGGGCGACGAGCCCCGCGCCCGCGTCGCCGACCTCCTCGACCGTCAGCACGACCCGCGGCGTCGCGTCGTCGTAGTCGTCCGAGATGGCCACCGCCCACGAGACGGCGGGGTCGTCGTCGAACCCGGGGGCGGCGGCATCGTCGATCGATCGGCGCATCCTGTGAACCCTACGGGTCGCACTTCGGACGACCGCCGGGGTGCGGGTACGTTGAGACACGTGTCGGACCCCCTCGCCAGCGCGCCCCCCGACGGGACGGACCTCGATCACGCCGCGTCCGGCGCCCACGCCCACTCGGACTTCGTGCGGGCGTGCCGGAGCGAGCCGCACGACCGCGTGCCGGTGTGGTTCATGCGGCAGGCGGGCCGCTCGCTGCCCGAGTACCGCGAGATCCGTGGCACCGGCAGCATCCTCGAGGCGATCGCCATCCCCGACCTCGCCACGGAGATCACGCTGCAGCCGGTGCGCCGCTACGGCGTCGACGCAGCGATCCTCTACTCCGACATCATGACGCCGGTGCACGCGATCGGCTTCGGCGTCGACATCGCCCCCGGTGTCGGGCCGGTCGTCGAGTACCCCTTCCGGAGCGCCGACGACCTCGAGCGCCTCCGCCCCCTCGATCCCGAGGCCGACACGCCGTACGTCCTCGAGACCGTGCGCAACCTCGTGCACGAGCTGCCCGTGCCGCTCATCGCCTTCGCCGGTGCGCCGTTCACCGTTGCCAGCTACCTCATCGAGGGGCGGCCGTCACGGACCTACGGCGCGACGAAGTCGTTGATGTTCACCGACGAGCCCCTGTGGTTCGCGCTGATGGACCGCCTGGCCGACCTCGCCATCGCGTCGCTGCGCAGCCAGGTCGAGCTGGGAGCGTCCGCGCTGCAGCTGTTCGACAGCTGGGCGGGCGCGCTGCACCCGGACCACTACCGGCGGTTCGTGCTGCCGTCCAGCACGAAGGTGATGGAGAGCGTGGCCGACCTCGGCGTGCCGCGCATCCACTTCGGGGTGAACACCAGCGAGCTGCTCGCCCCGATGGCCGAGGCCGGCGTCGAGATGATGGGGGTCGACTGGCGCACCCCGCTCGAGGCGGCGCGCTCGCGGGTGCCCGCGCACTGCGCGCTGCAGGGGAACCTCGACCCGGCGCTCGTCGTCGCCGGGTGGGAGCCCACTGCCGAGGGTGCCCGCGCGGTGCTCGCCGCCAACGCCGGCCACCCGGGGCACGTGTTCAACCTGGGCCACGGCGTGCTCCCCGAGTCCGACCCCGAGGTCCTCGAGCGCCTGGTCGAGCTGGTGCACGACGAGGGCTCCCCGGTGCCGACCCTCCCCATCCGGACGTGACCACGGCTCGCGTCGGTGTGGTGGTCATGGCGTACGGCACGCCGGCGACCCCCGACGCGATCGAGCCGTACTACACGCACATCCGCCGTGGCCGACCTCCCACGCCCGAGCAGCTCGCCGACCTGACGGCCCGCTACGAGGCGATCGGCGGCACCTCCCCGCTCGCCGAGCGCACCGAGGGGCAGCGGGCCGCCATCGCACGCCGCCTCGACGAGGTCGAGCCCGGCCGCTACGTCGTCCGGCTCGGCCAGAAGCACGCCGCTCCGTTCATCGAGGACGGGGTCGCCGCGCTCACCGCGGACGGCGTGGTCGGGATCGTCGGCGTGGTGCTCGCCCCCCACTGGTCGAAGGCCTCCATCGGGCAGTACGACGAACGGGCCGCGGAGGCAGCAGCGGCCGCGTCGCTGCCCTACGTGGGCGTCGAGCGCTGGGGTGACCTGCCGGCGTTCGTCGAGCACCAGGCGGCGTCGCTGCGCGAGGTGCTGGGCGCGATGCCGCCGGCGACCAAGGTGGTGTTCACGGCCCACTCCCTGCCCGAACGTGCGCTGGAGGGCGACCCGTACCCCGACGAGCTCCACTCCTCGGCGGCCGCGATCGCCGCCCGCGCCGGGCTGAACCCGTGGGGCGACTGGGGTCTCGCGTGGCAGAGCGCCGGCCGCACGCCGGAGCCGTGGCGAGGGCCCGACATCCTGACGGTCATCGCCGACCTGGCGGAGACCGGTCGCGCCGAGGGACTCGTCGTCGTCCCGCAGGGGTTCACCTCCGACCATCTCGAGGTGGTGTACGACCTCGACATCGAGGCCCGGCGCCGAGCGGGCGAGCACGGCCTCGCCTTCGCCCGCACGGAGGTCGTCAACGCGGACGCCCACGTGATGGACGCCCTCGCGGACCGCGTGATCGACACCGCCCGGCGGCTGGACGCCGCGACCTGAACGTGGACCGGCCCGTCCTCCCCGGGCACCGTGCGACCGGCGACCACCTCGCCGTCGTCGGCGGTGGGATCGCCGGCCTCGCCGCGGCATGGGAGGCCGTCGAGCGTGGCTGGTCCGTGACGGTGGTCGACGGCGCCGGCCGCACCGGCGGGAAGCTCGTCACCACGGACTTCCTCGGTCGACCGGTCGACGAGGGCGCCGACGCGTTCCTGCGACGTGTGCCCGACGCGCTCCGCCTCTGCGAGGAGCTCGGCATCACCGACCTCCGCTCCCCCGCAGCAGCCGCCGCGATGGTGTGGGCGGACGGCCGACTCCATCCGTTCCCACCCGGGTCCGTGATGGGCGTCCCCGTCGACCCCGCCGCGCTCGACGGCTGCGACCTCGTCTCGGCCGAGGGTCGAGCCCGCTGGGCCGCCGAACCGAAGCTCGAGGGTCTCCCGATCGACCACGACGTCGCCGTCGCGCCGTTCCTGCGGGAGCGGCTGGGCCCCGAGATCGCCGACCGGCTCGTCGCGCCGCTGCTCGGCGGCATCGCAGCCGGCGACCCCGAGCGGATGAGCCTCGACGCGACGGTGCCGCAGTTCGCGGCGGCGGCCCGGTCGGGGCCGTCCCTCCTCCAGGCGCTGCGCGACACGCCGCGCCTCGCCGGACCCGTGTTCGCAGCACCCGCGGGCGGCATGCAGTCCCTGCCCGACACCCTCACCGCCGCCCTCCTCCGGCGGGGCGTGACGATCCGCACCGGCGCCGCCGCCGTCGGGCTGGAGCCCTCGTGGACGGTCCACCTCGCCGACGGCTCGAGCGTGGAGGCCGACCGCGTCGTCGTGGCGACCCCGGCCACCGCGTCGGCGCGCCTGCTCGACGCGGTGAGCGCCGAGGTGCGATCGATGCTCGCCTCGCTCGACCACGCCTCGGCCGTGCTGGTGACGCTCGGCTACCGGAGCGCCGACGTGGAGCTCGACCCTGCGTCGAGCGGGTTCCTCGTGCCGCGCGACGCCGGGCTGACGGTCGCGGCGGTGTCGTGGGGATCGAGCAAGTGGCCGCACTGGGCGGACGACGACCACCACGTGCTGCGCGTGTCGGCCGGTCACCGGAACGATCCCGGACCGGTGGAGCTGCCCGACGACGAGCTGCTCGCTGCGTTCGCCGCCGACCTGCACCGCACGATGGGCGTCGACACCGAGCCCGTCGCCAGCCGGATCACGCGCTACCCGGGCGGGTTCGTGCAGCACGACGTGGGCCACCTCGAGCGGATGGACCTGCTCGACCGAGCGGTCGCCGCGCTGCCGGGGCTGGCGCTCTGCGGAGGTGGTCTGCGGGGCGTGGGCATCCCTGCGTCGATCGCCAGCGGGCGCCGCGCGGCCGCCGCGCTCTGCGAGGGCGGCGCATCGTGACACCGGCAGCCGATCCCGTGGACCCCGTCGGACCCCTCGACGCCGACGACCTCGAGCCGGGCCCGCCGTCGACGCTCGCCTACCTCGGCTGGGCGCCGCGGCTGCTCCCGACCAACGACTGGGCGCGTCGGGGCCTGGCGCTCCTCGCCGGCGTCCTCGTCGCCGCGGCCATGCCGCCGTGGGGCTGGTGGCCGCTCGCGTTCGTCGGCATCGCGCTGTGGCTCCTGCTCCTCGAGGACGAGTCACGCAAGGCTCGGGCGCTCACCGGGATGCTCGTGGCGTGGGGCTGGTTCCTCCCGTCCAACCTCTGGATGGTCGACTTCACGCCGGTCGGCTGGCCCGTGGGCGTGATGCTGTGGTTCGGCATCTGCGGCGCCGTGCTCAGCGCGCTGGTCCCGTCCGGGCCGGCGCGGTTCATCGCACTGCCCTCGCTCGTCGTGCTGTGGGAGTGGTTGCGCTGGCACGCGCCGTTCGGCGGCGTGCCCCTGTCCATGCTGGCCGTGACGCAGGGCCGCGGACCCCTCCTGCCGGTGGCCCGCATCGCCGGTTCGCTGGGCGTGTCGGCCGCTGTGGTCTTCCTCGGGGCGGCGCTCGGCGCGCTGCTCGCGGGGCGCCGAGCCATGGGCGGGGTGCTCGCGACCCTCGTGGTGGCCACGGCCGTCGCCGGCGTGTGGGCGCCCGCCGGCGAGGTGGTGCGGACCCTCCGCGTCGCGTCCGTGCAGGGCGGTGGGCCCCAGGGCACCCGCAACCAGGGGACCGACTACACGGAGGTGGTGCGTCGCCACCTCGAGGCCACCGCACGCATCGAGGATCCGGTCGACCTGATCGTGTGGCCCGAGAACGTGATCAACGTGGCCACGTTCCGCCAGTCCCTCGAGTTCCTGCAGGTGTCCGCCATCGCCCAGGAGCACCACGCCACGATCGTGGTCGGCGTGGTGGAGAACGTCCCCGACGATCGGGACGCGTTCTACAACACCGCCGTGGTGATCGACCCCGACGGGAAGGAGGTCGGTCGCTACGACAAGGTGCGACGGGTCCCGTTCGGCGAGTACGTCCCGTTGCGAGGGCTGATCGAGCCGATCGGTGGCGACCTGCTCCCCAAGAAGGACGCCGTCGTCGGCCAGGCGCCGAACGCTGTCGACTCCCCCGCGGGCCGCCTCGGGATCGTGATCAGCTGGGAGGTCTTCTTCCCCCGCCGGGTCCGCTCCGCCGTGACCGACGACGCGCAGATCGTCCTCAACCCCACGAACGGCAGCTCCTACTGGCTCACGCAGGTCCAGACCCAGCAGGTCGCGCAGTCGACGCTCCGGGCCGTGGAGTCCGGCCGGTGGCTCGTGCAGGCCGCACCGACCGGGTTCTCGATGGTCGTCGACCCGTCGGGGAACGTCATCGACCGCACCGCCGTCAGCGCGCAGGGCGTCGTCCAGCGCGAGGTCGAGCTGCGCGACGGGCAGACCATCGCGATGGTCGTGGGCGACTGGCTCGCGCTGGGCGTCGCAGCCCTCGGACTGGTGGTCGCATGGGGGATCTACCCACGTCGTCGGGGACATCTCCCCCGGACGACCCATGGACCCGCAACGGCATGAGTGTCTATCCTCCAGAGATTCCCTGAGGGGGGTTCATTCGGATGGCGGGGCGCTTCCTTGCGCACCCGGAGCCACCGAGCCAAGCGAGCGGAGATGCACCAATGACCAAGCACCGGGTACGCCGGCTGATCGCCGGCCTGACCGCCATGAGCGTCGCAGCCCTCGGACTGGAGATGGCCACCGGTGTCGTGCCGGTCGCCGCCGACAACAGCGGGTCGATCACCCTCTCCTGCGTCGGCCGCGAGGACGACAGCTCCGGTGCGCTCGGCTCCTCGAAGAAGGCGCTGGACGCGATCGCGCTGCTGAACCCGGGCGGCGGTGCCGGCCTGAGCTTCAACGTCGACGTGCACGTGACGGCTCCCTCCAAGGTGCGCGCCGGCTCGGCGCCCTTCCCCGTCGGGATCACCTACACGCTCAAGCTGCCCGAGTCGGTCGTGAAGCCGGCGAAGGAGCTGCTCAAGCTCAGCCAGGTGACCGTCCCCACCGCCACCTTCTCGGCGGACGCCACCGGCGGCGCCACGGCCCACTTCGAGAACTCGGTGTCCAACCTCGTCGTCGACCTGAACGCTCCGGTCGTCGCCATCAGCCAGTCGATGTCGGGCACGGTGAACCCCACCGGCTCCGGTCTGATCAAGTACCTCCCGGGCAACGCCTACATGGAGATCAAGCTGGGCGTGACCAGCCCGATCAACATCGACACGCTGCGGGTCAACTGCACGTCGCCGAACATCCTCGGCACCACGTCGATCCAGCTGCCCGGTGCTCCGAACGTCGACCCGGTGGTGATCCAGCAGGGCGGCGCAGGCTTCACCCTGCTGAAGACCGACCTCATGTCGCACATCACCCCTGACAGCGGCAACCCGATCCTCCCCGACAGCCTGAAGGTCACCAAGGGCACGGGCGCCGGCATCGGCGTGCTGAAGGACGGCTCGCTCTACTTCATCGCCCCGCCCGCCGGTGGCTCCTTCACCGCCGACCTCGAGATCTGCGGCGCCTCCCGCCTCAACCCGGCGATCCCGGGCGTGAACATGAAGCAGACGCTGACGATCCCGAACTACCCGTCGGGTCTGCCGCTCAACGCCCACGGCGTCGGCATCAAGCTGAACTACCAGGGTGTGGCCACCGACGTGATCCAGCTCTCCTACCGGGACTGGAACATCCTCGACCTCGGCAACCCGTACGTCACGATGGGCTCCCGGGTCCCGACGCCGTTCGACGTCGAGAACGCCTCGGCGCTCGACAAGTTCTCCTCGTACTACGTCGCCCCGACGCCCGCTCAGGTGCAGGCGGTGCTCGAGCGCCATCCGGCGATCGGCGCCGGCAACGTCCGGGTCACCGCCGGTGCGGCCAGCACGACGGGCACGAACTACGACATCGAGTTCGTCAACGCCCTCGGCAACAAGGTCCTCCCGGGCTTCTCCGTCGCCGAGTTCTCGTCGTGGCTCCCGAGCAAGATCCTCGGTGCGGTCACGGCGCTCCTGAGCCCGGCTCCGACGCCCGGCCCGACCACGACCACCGCTCCCATCGAGACGGTCGAGGCGCTCAACGCCAAGCTCTTCTCCGGCCAGATCACGTTCGACCAGTGGGGCGCCGGCATCTCGGCCCGCCTGTCGTACGACCTGAAGAACGGCATCGACCCCGCCGCAGCGCTCGACGCCGTGAAGCCGCTCTTCCCCGCCGCCCCGTCGCTGGCGGAGACCCAGACCGGCGACCCGGGCGTGCCCGAGAGCCAGACTGGCCCCCTCTGCTCGCCCTTCAGCGTGGAGTACAAGCTCGACGCCACGCAGGTCCGGGCCGAGACGCTGTCGAACTTCAAGCTCTGCTACTACAACAAGAAGGTCAAGGTCCGGACCCGTGTGAAGGGCAAGATCCGCACGGTCACCCGCACGGTCCGCACCGCCAACTGGTGCTGCCCGAAGACCACGGTCAAGCGTGTCCCGGTGCGGGTCAACGGCCGCACCCGGTACGTGAGCCAGCGAGTGACGACCGAGGTCGCATGCTCACTGGTCGGCTGGAAGAGTTGACCTGACGATCCGTGGTGACGGGGGCGCCCCGCCGGGGGGGGCCGGGGTGGGGGGCCCCGTCACCACGGATCGTCAGGTCAACTCTTCCAGCCGACCAGTGAGCATGCGACCTCGGTCGTCACTCGCTGGCTCACGTACCGGGTGCGGCCGTTGACCCGCACCGGGACACGCTTGACCG
>JAEZFI010000236.1 GCA_023437745.1 Actinomycetes bacterium | reverse complement strand
ACCGCTGGGCTCCGGCCGGGCACGCTGGGGGGTGACGGCGCTCGTCGACGCACCCCGCAGGCGTCCGGCGGTCAGCTCGGCTCGGGCACCGCCAGCGCGGCCACGTCGACGTCCGGCGGTGTCGCGGCGGCGGGCCTCGCGGGGATCCGGCGCGCGTCGGGCATCGACGGCATCGGCGGCGGCTCGGGCACTCCACCGGCCTGCGGCGGAGGTGGTGTCGCCGCCAGCTCGCCCAGGCCGCCCTGCGATTCGGGTGCGCAGGCGAAGCGCGCCTCGACGTCGGGCGGGGACGAGGTCGCGAACGTGTTGCGGGCGAAGCAGTTGCCCCGGGGAGCGGCGGCCCGCGTGGCCATCGCCAGGTCGGTGCCGTTGCGGGCGAGGACGTTGCCCCGCACCACGTTGCCGTCGGCGAGGTAGGACTCCTGGTCGGCGATCACCACGCCGCTGCCGACGTGGCCTTCGATGCGGTTGCGCTCCACGAGGTTGGCCGTGCCGCCGCCGATGAGGACGCCCACGCCGAACCTGTCGCCGGCCTGCGGTGCGGCCGCCTCGCTGTTGTCCAGGATCAGGTTGGCGACGATCGACGTGTCGTGCTGGGGTGCCAGCTGCTCGCGGTCCGACGAGTCGAGGCGGAGGCCCACACGGTTGCTCCGCCACTCGCTCTGGACCACCAGCAGGTTCCCGCCCGCGTTCGTGCCCTGGTAGCCCGCCCCGTTGAAGGCGGCGGTGACCCGGCGGACGACCGCGTCGCACGGCCGGCACTGATCGATCGAGATGCCGGCCTCGGGGTGGCCCGATGCCCAGACGTCCTCCACGAGACCGCCGCGGGCGTTGAACGCCGCGATCCCGTGGCGGCCGTTGGCGTGGGCGGTGACGTGCGTGGCGCGGTACCCGGTCAGCGTCCGGCCCTGCTCCTCGTCGCCGGTGAAGAGGATTCCGTTCGAGCGGTAGGAGCGGGCGGTCAGGTTCTCCACGGCGACGCCGTCGGCCCGGACCGTCACCCCGTTCTCGAGCGCCTCGCGGCCGTCGAGCACCACGGCGTCGCGATCCTCGCCCCGCACCGTGACGCCGTCGGTCGCCACGGTCACGCTCTCGTGGTACGTCCCGGGGGCGACGAGCACCAGGTCGCCCGGCGCGGCCCGGTCGACGCCGGCCTGGATCGTCGGGGCGTCGGCTGGGACGGCGATGACGACCGGCTGGCGGGCGGGCTCGCCGGCGTCGGTCGAGGGGTCACCGTCGGCTGCGCAGGCGCCGAACACCAGCAGGGCCGCCAGCGGTGCGGTGACGCCCGGTCGTGCCCGTCGCCGGGACGGCGCGCGACGGCGACGGGGCGGTGCGATCGGGATCACGGACGGCCCTGGGCCAGCTCGACCAGCAGTTCGACCATCCGTGGGTCGTCGCCCACGTGCGTGGTGAGCTCGATCGCGGCGTCGGGGCGGTGGCGCTCGGCGGCCTCGGCCACGATCCGGGGGATGTCCTCGCCCACGTGGCGGCCGGGGGAGAGGAAGTAGGGGACCACCCGAACCGTGGTGGCGCCCAGCTCGACGGCTCGGTCGATGCCCTGGGGGATCGACGGCTCGGCCAGCTCGAGGAAGGCCGGAACGACGGGCACCCCGGCGGCGGACGCCACGCGCTCGCTCAGGGCGAGGTGCGCGTCGTTCGCCGCCTCGGCCCGGCTGCCGTGCGCGACGAGTACGACCACGGTGGCGTGGGGGCCGGTCACGTCTGGCAACCTACCGCTCGTGACCGACCCAGCCCGCGAGCCGACCGAGCCCGAGGTGGGTGTCGGGCCGCACCCGGCACCGTGGCCCGACGACCCGCGCCTCGACCCGACGCTCCTGGCCGAAGGGGATCGACGCAACGTCGTCGACCGCTTCCGCTACTGGTCGATGGACGCGATCGTCGCCGAGCTCGACGCCCGCCGTCACGCGTTCCACGTCGCCGTGGAGAACTGGCAGCACGACCTCAACATCGGGACGGTCGTCCGGAACGCCAATGCGTTCGGTGCGGCCGCCGTGCACATCGTGGGCCGTCGCCGCTGGAACCGCCGCGGCGCGATGGTGACCGACCGCTACCTGCGGGTCGAGCACCACCCCGACGTCGAGTCGTTCGCCGCCTGGGCCGAGCAGGAGGGCCTCCCGATCCACGCGATCGACATCGTGCCGGGCTCGGAGCCGATCGAGCGCGCCGACCTTCCGGAGCGAGTCGTGCTCCTGTTCGGCCAGGAGGGGCCGGGCATCAGCCCCGAGGGGCTCGCGGCGGCCGAGCGCGTCCTGCACATCACCCAGTACGGGTCGACGAGGTCGTTGAACGCCGGTGTGGCATCTGGCATCGCGATGCACCGATGGGTCGTGCGATGGGGTGACCCGGAGGGTCCTCGATAGCCTCGGCGGTGTGCGTGCCCCCGTCGCCCTCCTCGCGCTCGCCTCGGTCCTGCTGGTCGCCGGCTGCGCCGACGAGGGCGCCCGATCGGGTGGCGTGGACGTGCGCGTGGTCGAGATCGCGATGGACGAGATGTCGTTCGACCCCTCGCGCATCACCGTGACGGCCGGCGAGACGGTGACGTTCCGGATGACGAACGTGGGCACGGTGCGCCACGAGGCCGTCTTCGGCACGCAGGCGATGCAGGACGCCGCGATGGCCCGCATGGCCGAGATGGATGCCGGCGGTGCGGTGCCGTCCGCTGGCGGCCGATCGGTGCCGGTGGTCCGGCGAGCCGCCCTGCGCGCCCATCCGGGCATGGGCCTGCCCAACGTCATCTCGCTCGAGGCCGGGGAGACCGGCGACATCACGTTCCGCTTCGACGAGCCCGCGGAGTGGCTGATCCAGTGCCACGAAGCGGGTCACCTCGAGGGCGGCATGGCGGGCACGCTCACGATCGCCGCCCCCTGAGCGCCCCGTCGCTCGAGTAGTTCCCGAACTTGGCCGGAAATCGGTGGCCGGCCCCCCACAACCCGCCCAGGTCCGAG
>JAEZFI010000190.1 GCA_023437745.1 Actinomycetes bacterium | reverse complement strand
CGCACGAGCGCCGGATAGCCGATCGTGTGCGTGATCGCGAGCGCCTCGTCGACCGTGGTGGCGGTGCCACCGGCCGGCTGCGGGATCTCGAGCTGGGCGCAGAGCGCGTTCCAGCGGTCACGGTCCTCCGCCAGATCGATGGACGCCGGGCTGGTGCCCAGCACGAGCTCCTGCGGGAGGGCGTCCGCCAGCTTCAGGGGGGTCTGGCCGCCGAGCGAGACGATGAGCCCGACGAGGCGACCGCCGCCCGCTTCGGCCGACCGCAGCTCGGCCTCGATGACGTTGGTGACGTCCTCGTGGGTGAGCGGCTCGAAGTAGAGGCGGTCCGAGGTGTCGTAGTCGGTCGAGACCGTCTCGGGGTTGCAGTTCACCATGATCGTCTCGAAGCCGGCGTCGCCGAGCGCGAAGCAGGCGTGCACGCAGCAGTAGTCGAACTCGATGCCCTGCCCGATGCGGTTCGGCCCGGAGCCCAGGATGATGACCTTGTCCCGGCCGGACGCCACGACCTCGGTGGTGTCCTCGTAGGTCCCGTAGTGGTACGGCGTGGCGGCCTCGAACTCGGCTGCGCAGGTGTCGACCGTCTTGTAGACGACCTCCACCCCGGCGGCGAGGCGGCCGGCGCGGACCTCGGCCTCCGGGACCCCCCACAGGTGCGCCAGCTGCGCGTCGGAGAACCCGATCCGCTTGGCCCGGCGCCAGTCGCTACGGGTCATTCCCCCGATGCCCAGCTCGACGAGGTGGGCACGCTCCTCGGAGATCTGCAGCATCTGGTCGAGGAACCAGGGGTCGATCCGGCAGGCGTCGTGCACCGTCTGGAGGCCCAGGCCCCGGCGGAGCGCAGCCTCGACGGCGAAGATCCGGTCGGGCGTCGCCAGGCCACACCGGGTGAGCAGCGCCTCGTCGTCGAGGGCGTCGAGCTCGGCTTCTCCCGGATCGGCGTTGAGACCGAAGCGTCCCTGTTCGAGGGATCGCAGCGCCTTCTGCAGCGACTCGGTGAAGGTCCGGCCGATCGCCATCGCCTCGCCCACGGACTGCATCTGCGTGCCGAGGACGCCGTTCGTCCCGGGGAACTTCTCGAACGCCCAGCGGGGGATCTTGGTGACGACGTAGTCGATCGTCGGCTCGAAGCTGGCCGGGGTCGAGCGGAGGACCTCGCCCGTCTCGGGGTCGGTGACCTGTGTGATGTCGTTGGGGATCTCGTCGAGGGTGTACCCGACGGCCAGGCGGGCGGCGATCTTCGCGATCGGGAATCCGGTGGCCTTCGACGCGAGCGCCGAGGAGCGGCTCACCCGCGGGTTCATCTCGATGACGACCATCTTCCCGGTGCCGGGATGCAGCGCGAACTGGACGTTCGAGCCGCCCGTCTCCACACCCACCCGGCGGATGCAGGCGAACGCTGCGTCGCGCATCGCCTGGTACTCGACGTCGGTGAGGGTCTGCGCCGGGGCGACGGTGATCGAGTCACCGGTGTGGACGCCCATGGGGTCCACGTTCTCGATCGAGCAGATGATCACGCAGTTGTCGGCCTTGTCGCGCATCACCTCCAGCTCGAACTCCTTCCATCCCGCGATGGAGGACTCGATGAGGATCTCGGAGATGGGGCTGGCGTCGAGGCCGTTCTGCGCGACCTTCTCGAACTCCTCCGCGGTGGAGGCGATGCCCGTGCCCTTGCCGCCGAGGATGTACGCCGGGCGGATGACGACGGGGAGGCCGAGTCGCTCGACGACCGCACGCGCCTCGTCCATCGTGTGCGCGGTGCCGCTGGCGGGGACGTCGAGACCGATCTCGATCATCGCCTGCTTGAACTGCTCGCGGTCCTCGGCGGTGGCGATGGCCACGGCGTTCGCGCCGATCAGCTCCACGCCGTACCGCTCGAGCACGCCGTTCTCGACCAGCTCCATCGCCAGGTTCAGCGCCGTCTGACCGCCGAGGGTCGGGAGGAGCGCGTCGGGGCGCTCCCGCTCGATGATCCGCTCGAGGACGTCGGCGGCGAGCGGCTCCACGTAGGTGGCGTCGGCGAAGTCGGGGTCGGTCATGATCGTGGCCGGGTTCGAGTTGGCCAGGATCACCCGGTAGCCCTCCTCGCGGAGGATGCGGCAGGCCTGGGTGCCCGAGTAGTCGAACTCGCACGCCTGCCCGATCACGATCGGGCCGGAGCCGATGATGAGGATCGACTCGAGGTCGTCGCGGCGCGGCATCAGCGATCTCCCGTCGAGGTCGACTCGGCGTCCATGAGGTCGGCGAACCGCTGGAACAGGTAGCGGCTGTCGTGTGGTCCGGGTCCGGCCTCGGGGTGGTACTGGATGCCGAAGGCCGGCACCTTGGTGGACCGGAAGCCCTCGAGCGTGCCGTCGTTCAGGTTCACGTGCGTGATCTCGACATCGGAGAGGCCTTCGAGGTCGACGCAGTAGTTGTGGTTCTGGCTGGTGATCTCGACCTTGCCCGTCTCGAGGTCCCGCACCGGGTGGTTCCCGCCGTGGTGACCGAAGGGCAGCTTGTAGGTCGAGGCGCCGAGCGCCTGGCCGAGCATCTGGTGGCCCATGCAGATGCCGAAGATCGGCACCCGGCCGAGCAGGCCGCGGACGGTGTCGACCACGTACTCCACGGCGGACGGGTCGCCGGGCCCGTTGGACAGGAACACGCCGTCGGGCGACAGGGCGAGGATGTCCTCGGCCGTGGTGGACGCGGGGACGATCTCGACCGTCGCGAGGTCGGTGAGGTGCCGGACGATGGTGGTCTTGATGCCGCAGTCGAGCGCCACGACGCGGCGCGTGCCGCCCGGGGCGGTGGCGTCCACGGTGGTGGCGGTGGCCGTGGTGACGCCCGCCACCATGTCGAGGCCGTCGGTGCCCGCCGCGGACGCTGCCGCCGCCGCGACCGCTGCCTCGTCGGACCCGAAGGCACCCGGGCGAGCGCCGGTGTCGCGGAGGTGACGGGTCAGGCGACGTGTGTCCACCCCGGCGATCCCCGCCAGGCCGTGCCGGCGGAGGTAGGCGTCGAGGTCGTCGGTGGCCCTCCAGTTGCTCCGGCGGCGGGCCATCTCGCGCAGCACGACGCCCCGGCAGGCCGGGCGGATCGACTCGTCGTCGTGCGGGTTCACCCCGTAGTTGCCGAGGTGCGTGGTGGTGAAGGTGATGATCTGCCCCGCGTACGAGGGGTCCGACAGGACCTCCTGGTAGCCGGTCATCGTGGTGTTGAACACGACCTCGCCGACGGCCACGCCGCCTGCGGGCTCTGCGCCCACGAGCTCACCCTCGAAGCGCTCGCCGTCCGAGAGGATGAGCACCCCCTCGACGATCCCTGCACCCCCGCTCATCGGTGCGCTCCGTGACGGAGCACCCGGGTGCGGGCATGAAAAACGCCCCCCTCGGGGGGCGTGGCAAGAGGCGGCTGTAGGGCCACGTGGAGGTCCTTCCTGTCCGTCCGGGCCTCACGGGACCCGCTTCACGGTCAGGACGACAACCTAGCCGTTGCGCCGCCGCGGCGGCCAGCACGGCGACCGGGGCGGGTCACCGCTGGGCGATGCCGTCCAGCACCACCGGCTCTCCGGCGACGATGGTGTGGCGGACCCGGCCACGCACCGTGCGGCCGACGTAGGGGACGTTGGCGCTGCGGCTCGCGCCGCCGGTGGCGTCGATCGTCCACGTGGCGTCGGGATCGATCACGCACAGGTTGGCCGGGCGACCCTCGGCGACGGGACCGCCGTGTGCGCCGGCGATCCCGGCGATCCGCGCCGGGTTCCACGAGAGCAGCGCGAGGACCTCGGCGAGGTCGAGCCCCAGCTCCGTGAGCGCGAGGGCGAGGGCGTACTCCAGCCCCAGCATCCCGGGGGGCGCCTCGTCGAAGGGGAGCTCCTTCTCGTGCGCGGGGTGCGGTGCGTGGTCCGTCGCGATCGCATCGATCGCACGGGACCGCAGGCCCTCCTTGACGGCTGCCACGTCGCCCGACGTCCGCAGCGGCGGATGGACCTTGTACACGGCGTCGTAGGTCGAGCAGCACTCGTCGGTGAGCGTGAAGTGGTGGGGCGCCGCCTCGGCGGTCACGTGCAACCCGCCGGCCTTCGCCGCCGCGACCATTGCGACCGAACCGGCGGTCGACAGGTGCTGGAAGTGGATCCGGCCGCCCGTCATCCTCGCCAGCGCGATGTCGCGCATGACCATCAGCTCCTCGGCCTCGGCCGGCTGGCCGGGAAGGCCGAGCCGGGAGGACCACTCCCCCTCGTGCACGCAGGTGCCCTCGCTGAGCGCGGACACCTCGCAGTGCTGCGCGAGGGTCACGCCCAGGCCCGAGGCGTACTCGAACGCCCGGCGCATGAGCCGCACGTCCTGCACACCGGTGCCGTCGTCGGTGAAGATCCGGACGCCGAGCTCGGCCATCTCGGCCATCGGTGCGAGCTGCTCCCCTGCCCGACCGACCGTGATCGCGCCGGAGACCTCGACCTGGCAGAGAGCGCCACGGGCGAGCGCCTGGACCTCGCGCACCACCGCCGCGCCATCGATGGGCGGGGTCGTGTTGGGCATCGCCACGACGGCCGTGTAGCCGCCCAGGGCCGCAGCGCGAGTGCCGGTCTCGATCGTCTCGGCCTCCTCCTTGCCGGGCTGGCGGAGGTGGGTGTGGAGGTCGACGAAGCCCGGGGTCACCACGCACCCGCCGGCGTCCACGACGACGGAGGCCGACAGGTCGGGGCCGATCGCCACGATCCGGCCGTCGCGGATCACGACGTCCCCGGTGCGGTCACCCGTCTCGTCGACGATGCGGCCGCCCTTCAGCACGAGGTCGGCGCCTGCCGTGTCGAGGGGGGTCGTGGACATCAGGGTTCCTCTCCGATCTGGTCCCCCAGTGCGTCGAGCTGCGAGCCCGTGCCCAGCAGGCGGAACAGCACCGCCATGCGCACGGCCACGCCGTTGGCGACCTGCTCGGTGATCACCGCGTTGGGCAGATCGGCGACGACGGGGTCGATCTCGACCCCGCGGTTCATCGGGCCCGGGTGCATGATCAGGGCGTCCTTGCCCATCCGCTCGGCTCGGCGGGGGGTGAGGCCGAATCGGGCGGTGTACTCGCGGAGGCTCGGCACGAGCCCCTCGGTCATCCGCTCCAGCTGCATGCGCAGCAGGTAGCAGACGTCGACGGCGTCGATGACGGCGTCGAGGTCGGGCGCCACGTCGACGTCCCACCCCGCCAGCGACGGGGGCAGCAACGTGGGCGGTGCGACGAGGGTGACGTGGGCGCCGAGCGCGGTGAACGCAGCCACGTTGCTGCGGGCGACCCGGGAGTGCTTGATGTCACCCACGATCGCGACCCGGCAGCCATCGAGCGCGTCGCGGTGCTGGCGGATCGTGTAGCAGTCGAGCAGCGCCTGGGTGGGGTGGGCGTGCCAGCCGTCGCCGCCGTTGACGACCGACGCGTCGGTCCACCGCGCCACCTGGGCGGGCACTCCCGACGAGCGATGCCGCACCACGAACGCGTCGACCCCGAACGCATCGATGGTCTGGATCGTGTCGCGGACGGACTCGCCCTTCTTCACCGAGCTGGAGCCGACGGTGAACGTCATCGTGTCCGCCCCGAGCCGCTTGGCCGCCGTCTCGAAGCTCAGGCGGGTGCGCGTCGAGTCCTCGTAGAAGAGCGACACGACCGTCCGCCCGCGCAGCGCCGGGACCTTCGGGATCGGCCGGCGGTTGACCTCGACGAAGTGGTCGGCCAGGTCGAGCAGCTCGTCGATCCCCCGCCGTCCGAGATCGCTGATCGCCAGCAGGTCCTTCACTTCACCATCTCACCGAGATCCACGCCGTCCGAGTGCACGTTGACGACCTCGTCGCGGCGGGTCGGCAGGTTCTTGCCCACGTAGTCCGGGCGGATCGGCAGCTCGCGGTGGCCCCGGTCGACCATCACGGCGAGCTGCACGGCGCGCGGACGGCCGTAGTCGCCCAGCGCGTCGAGCGCCGCCCGGATCGTCCGTCCGGTGAACAGCACGTCGTCGACCAGCACGATCACCCGGTTGTCGATCTCGAAGGGGATGTCGGTCACGGCCTCGGGCAGGACCGGCCGCAGACCGATGTCGTCGCGGTAGAACGCCACGTCGAGCACGCCGACCGGGAGGTGCGTGCCCTCGATGTCCGCCAGCTCGTCGGCCAGCTGCCCGGCGAGGGGCACCCCGCCCGTCTGGAGGCCGATCACGTCGACGCCCTCCAGCCCGTGGTTGCGCTCCAGGATCTCGTGGGCCATCCGGCGGAGCGCCCGGTTGATGTCGTCACGATCCATCACACGCGATCGAGGGAGGAAGCTCCCGCCGTAGGGCGGGGATCCCTTTCGTTCTCGCTCGGCCACGCCGTCACCTCTCTCGGGGCCCGTCGGCAGGCGACCGTACCATCCGCCCGCGCACGCCGGTTCTGTCGCGTCGGGCGTGACGCCCGCGTCACGCCCCACGCGACGAAACGGTCGTCGCGGGGCCGTCGGGGCGGGGTCAGTCGGGGCGGGGTCAGTCGGGGCGGGCGGTCTCGGCGAGGGCGGACAGCACGCCGTTGACGAACCGGCCGGACTCGTCGGTCCCGTAGGTGTTCGCCAGCTCGACGGCCTCGTTGAGGACCACGGCCGTGGGCACGTCCGCCCGGTGGATCAGCTCGTAGGCGCCCACCTCGAGGACGAGGCGGTCCATGTGGGGCATGCGGTCCAGCGCCCAGCCCTGGGCCAGGCCGGCGAGCGACCGGTCCACGTCGTCACGGATCGCCTCGAGCCCGCGCAGCACCTCCACGGTGTACGCGTCGGGTTCGAGGACCTGGTCGGCGAGCACGTCGTCCACCGACACGGACCGCTGATCGGCCTCGTAGAGGAGGTGGACGATCCGCTCGCGCGCTTCGCGGCGCCCGGCGCCGAGCGGCCCCGACACGTCAGGCCCGCGAGATGAACTCGCCCGAGCGCGTGTCCACCTTGATCTTCTCGCCGGGCTCGATGAAGAGCGGCACCTGGACGACCAGGCCGGTCTCGAGGGTGGCCGGCTTCTTGGCACCCGACACGCGGTCGCCCTGCACGCCCGGCTCGGTCTGCGAGATGGTCAGCTCCACCGACGCGGGCAGGTCGACACCGACGATCTCGTCGCCGTACATCATCAGCACCGCGGTCGAGGACTCGATCAGGTAGTTGGTGGCGTCGCCGAGAGTCGCCGGAGCGACGTTGAGCTGGTCGTACGTGGAGTTGTCCATGAACACGTAGCTCTCGCCGTCGTTGTACAGGTACTGCATCTCGCGCTTGTCGATGATCGCGCGCTCCATCTTCTCGCCCGCCCGGAAGGTACGCTCGAGGACCGCGCCGGTCCGTGCGTTCTTCAGGGTCGTGCGGACGAAGGCGCCGCCCTTGCCGGGCTTGACGTGCTGGAACTCGACGATCCCGAACAGCCCCTCGTCGAGGACGATGGTGATCCCGTTCTTGAAGTCGGCGGTGGAGATCTGTGCCATGCGATGCGCGCCTCCGGGGCACGGGGTGACGCCCGGAGACCCGGCCGCGTTCAGATGGTGGTGGACTTCGGGGTGCTGGTCAGCGTCGTGGAGCCGTCCGCCTCGACCAGGAGCGTGTCCTCGACGCGGACGCCGCCGTGAGGATGGAGGTAGACCCCCGGTTCAACGGTGACGACGTGACCGGCGGCGAGCGTATCACCGGA
>JAEZFI010000057.1 GCA_023437745.1 Actinomycetes bacterium | reverse complement strand
CACGCAGGCTGGCGCGGCGCCGAAGCCGGGGTGCTCCAGGCCACCGTGGCCGCGATGGCGGAGCTGGGAGCGGACCGGTCCCGCATCGAGGCGCACGTCGGACCCTGCATCTCGGCGGCGGCGTACGAGTTCTCGCAGGCGGATCTCACCCGGCTCGCCTTCCGGTACGGCCCCGACGTGATCGGGGCCACCGCGGACGGCACGCCGGCCCTCGACCTGGTGCCGATGGTGCGCGCGGCGCTCCGGGAGGCCGGCGTGCGTCCCGACGCCGTCCACGCCGACGGGCGGTGCACGGCGACCGACACCACCGACGGCGCGCCCACGTTCTGGTCGCACCGTGCCCGCTCGGACGCAGGCCGCCAGGCGTCGGTGATCTGGATGGAGCCCGATGGCTGAGGTCGACGGATCGCTCCTCGATCGGATCGCGGCGAACCTCGACGTGCAGCGGGAGCGGATCCGGCGGGCAGGCGGCGACGGCGTGCGGATCATCGGCGTGACCAAGCGGCAGCCGATCGAGGTCGTCCACGCCGCCGTCGCGGCGGGTCTGACGGAGCTGGGCGAGAACTACGCCCAGGAGCTGGCCGGGAAGGCCGACGAGGTCCCCGGCGTGCGCTGGCACATGATCGGGCAGGTCCAGACCAACAAGGTCCGCCTCCTGGCCGGCCGGGTGACCATGGTGCAGACCGTCGACCGGCCGTCGGTCGTGGGAGCGCTGGCCAAGCGCATCCCGGGCTGCCCGGTGCTCGTGCAGGTCGACCTGGCGGGGACGCTCGGGCGCGGCGGCTGCACCTGGGACGAGGCGCCCGACCTCGCCGAGTCCGCGGCGGCGGCGGGCCTCGCCGTCGAGGGCCTGATGGGCGTCGCGCCGCCGGCCGATCCGACGACCGTGGGGGAGGGCTTCGCCCGGCTCCGCCGGCTCCGGGACCGGCTCGGGCTGGTCGAGCTCTCGATCGGCATGAGCGGAGATCTGGACATCGCGGTGTCGGAAGGTGCCACGATGGTACGTCTCGGCACGGCGATCTTCGGCGAACGATGAGATGACACCAGGCACCCGTGTCACCGTGGCGGGCCGCTGACGCGCGACACTGGTGCCGGAACGGAGGACTGATGGCCAGCATGCTGCGCAAAGGGATGTCGTGGTTGGGCCTGGGGCCCGAAGAGCACTTCGACGAGTACTACGACGACGACTACTACGAGGACGACGAGTACCTCGAGGAGTACGACGAGCCCGAGCCCGCGCCCGCTCGTCGCCGCGCCGCCGCGCCGGCCGCCTCGTCCGGCGAGTGGGCCGACGGCCCCGACGCGTCGGGCATCACCGTGCTGCCCTCGTCGCCCACCATGGTGCCGCGCCAGTCCGGGGTCCAGGTCGACACCAGCCGTGGTGTGGTGCGCCCCCTGCCCGCGCTGAACAACACCCGCCCGCGGGTGGTCACGCCGGTGGAGTTCAACGACGCGCAGGAGGTCGGCGACTGGTTCAAGAAGGGCCGGCCGGTGGTGCTGAACCTCCAGGGCCTCGAGCGTGACCTCGCCCGCCGCCTGCTCGACTTCACCTCCGGGGTGGCCTACGGCCTGTCCGGCCGCGTCGAGAAGGTCGCGTCCCACGTGTACCTGCTCAGCCCGTCCGACGTGGAGATCTCGGACAGCGACCGCCGCCGGCTGCGCGACGGCGACTTCTCGAACGACGTCGACTGACCGCCCGTGGCCGAGCTCGTCTGCGTTGCCCTCCAGATCCTGATCGTCGCGATCTTCGCCAGGATCATCCTCAGCTGGTTCCCCGTCGACCCGAACGGTGGGCTGGCCGTCGTCGTCGACCTCGTCTCGAAGGCGACCGACTGGTTGCTGCTGCCGCTGCGCAGGGTGATCCCCCCGTTGCGCATGGGGGCGATGATGCTCGACCTCACGCCCATGATCGTGCTGTTCGGCCTGACGATCGTCCTGCAGTTCGTGTGCCCCGTGGGCGCCACCCGGATCATCTGACCGACGGTCGACCCTACGCGGTCGGGATGCGCCCGTCTTCTAGGCTGCGGGCATGGACGTGACGCCGCAGCTGATCGAGCAGATCGAGTTCTCCGAGAAGTTCCGGGGCTACGACCCGGATCAGGTGGACGACTTCCTCGAGCGCGTCGGGGGAGCGCTGTCCCAGCTCCTCGTGCAGAACGAGGAGCTCCAGCGGCGCCTCGACGAGGCGGAGCGTGCGCTGGAGGAGGCGCCGGCCCCGGCGGCGGCGCCGGCCGCGATGACCGACGACGAGGAGATCGAGCAGGCGACACGCACCCTGATGCTCGCCAAGCGCACGGCCGAGGCGGCCATCTCCGAGGCCCGGGCCGAGGCGGCGAAGCTCGTGGCCGACGCTCGCACCAAGTCCGACAACGCGACGCGTGACGCGTCGTCCGAGGCCGAGCGCCTCGTGCGTGACGCCCAGCTCCAGCGTGAGGAGCTCATCCGCAAGGCGAAGGACGACGCCGAGCAGGAGTTCGCCGGCCAGCGGCAGCACCACCAGGACGAGGTCGACCGGCTCGAGGCCGAGCGCCGCCGCCTCGCGACCGACGTCGAGGCCATCCAGGCGCGGATCGACGCCCACCGCAGCGGCCTGCAGGCCACCGTCCAGTCGCTGCAGCAGCTCCTCGAGGACCCGAACGCGCTGGCGGCGCTGCCCCCGCTCGACGTGGACACCGCCTCGGTGGCGGCCACGGCCCGGTCGCCCTTCTACTCGACCGGCGCGGTGGCGGCGGTCCGGGTGCCCGACGACGCCGTGCAGGTGGTGCCCGACGTGCCCGAGGGCGTCCCGGGGGACCCGTGGGGTCCCGGCAGCTGGTCCGAGGTCGCCGAGGGCGACGCGACCGACGGCGACGAGCCCGAGCTGTTCGACGCCGAGGCCGGCACGGACCGCGACGAGGGCGAGCCCACGCAGGCGTACCAGCAGGTCGACCAGGTGATCCGGCTCGACGACCCACGCGGCGACCAGCGCGGCGACGAGGCCGACGAGGCGATGACCGCCTTCTTCGAGGGCGAGGAGCCGTCCGGCCGAGGGCGTTTCCGTCGCGCCCGCTGACCGCGCTCCCGGCCACGTGAAGGTGACGGACCGCACGGTGCGTCGCATCTCGACGGCTTCTGAGTAGGCTGCTCCGCCACTCGACCCGCGTCAGCAGGAGTTTCGATGCCCACCAAGAAGTCGACCGCGACCGCCAAGAAGCCCGCCACGAAGGCGCCGGCCAAGAAGGCGGCAGCCGCACCGAAGGTGGACGCTGCCAAGTCGGCCGCGAAGGCTCCGGCCAAGGCGGCCGCGAAGGCGCCCGCCAAGAAGGCGCCGGCGAAGGCGTCGGCCACGAAGGCGCCGGCCAAGCCCGCTGCGAAGGTCGAGTCGCCCTTCGACGCCAAGTTCCTCGAGGCCCAGCGGGCCACGCTGATCGAGGAGCGGGGCAAGTACCTGGTGCAGGAGACCGAGTGGCTCGCCGAGGCGAACCTCATCACCGAGAACCGCGACCCGGGTGACGTGCAGTTCGACGAGGAGTCGGGTGAGGGCGACACGCTCGCCGTCGAGCGCGAGCGGGACCTGGCGCTGTCCGCCCAGGCCCACGCGGCGATCGAGGAGATCGACGCGGCCCTGAAGCGCCTCGACGACGGGACCTACGGCATCTGCCGCGTGTCCGGCCAGCCCATCCCCAAGGAGCGCCTGAAGGCGATCCCGTGGGCGACGGAGCGGGTCGAGTACAAGGTGGGCGGGTTCAGCCGGCGCTGACGCGCCGGAGCCACCATGCGCCGCTACATCCCTGTGCTCTCCGCTGCGGCGGTGCTGATCCTCGTCGACCAGCTGACCAAGCACTGGGCGGTGTCGACGCTCTGCATCGGTCTCCAGAGCGACTGCACCCAGTCGGTCGACCTCGTCGGCGGGCTGAAGTTCAAGCTCGCCTTCAACCAGGGCATGGCGTTCTCGCAGTTCTCCAGCTCCGGCGCGCTCATCGGCGTGATCGGGATCGGCATCGTCGCCGGGCTGCTGTGGTTCGCCCGCCTGCTGCCCTCGCTGTGGTCGCGCATCGTGGTGGGCCTCGTCATCGGCGGGGCGGTCGGCAACCTCGTGGACCGCGCGTTCCGGGCGCCGATCCCGGGCAACCCGACGGGCTTCATGCGCGGCGCGGTCGTCGACTTCATCTGGACGAGCTGGTGGCCCACGTTCAACGTGGCGGACTCCGCGGTCGTGGTGGGCGGCATCCTGCTCGCCATCGTGGCCTGGCGACTCCCGGACCCCGAGCCGGACGCCGAGCCGACGCCCGAGCCCCAGGTCGAGAGCGAGGACGAGCCCGCATGACGGGTCGCGCCCCCGCCCGGATCGCCTGGCGGTGATCGAGGAGGAGATCCCGGCGCCGTTGGACGGCGAGCGGGTCGACCGGATCGTCGCGATGCTCACCGGGTGCACGCGGTCCGAGGCTGCGTCGGCGATCGCGGCGGGGACCGTCCTGGTGGACGGCCGGGCGGCCACCAAGCCCTCGCTGAAGCTGCACGAAGGCCAGCGGATCGTGGTGACGACCGAGCCGCACGTCGACGCCCCGCTGCCGCTGGCGGACCCCGCCGTCGAGGTCAGGGTCGTGTACGAGGACGACACCGTGATCGTGGTCGACAAGCCCGCCGGCCTCGTCGTGCACCCCGGCGCGGGCACACCCGACGGCACGCTCGTCAACGGGCTGCTCGCCCGGTTCCCCGAGCTGGCCGGCGTCGGGCAGCGGGATCGCCCCGGCATCGTGCACCGGCTCGACAAGGGCACGTCGGGGCTGATGGTGGTCGCCCGCACCGAGGACGCCTACGAGGACCTGGTGGCGCAGCTCTCGACGCACGAGGTGACCCGGCGCTACCTGGCGCTCGTGTGGGGGCACCTCGAGACGAAGACCTCGACGATCGACGCCCCGATCGGCCGCTCGAGGCGCAACCCGCTCCTGATGACCGTGTCGGCGGACGGCCGGGAGTCCCGCACGCACCTGGCCGTGGTGGAGTCGTTCGACGACCCCGAACCGCTCACACTGGTCGAGTGCAGCCTCGAGACCGGTCGCACGCACCAGATCCGCGTGCACCTGCGGTCGATCGGGCGGCCGGTGGTGGGGGACGACTTCTACGGCGGGGTCCGTCCGCAGGTGCCGGTCGGTCGGCCGTTCCTGCACGCGGCCCACCTGCGCTTCGATCACCCGGTGACGGGCGAACCCATGGGCTTCGACACGCCGTTGCCCGAGGACCTGGCGACGATCCTGGCGGACCTGCGCAGCCGCCGGCGTGCGGACGCGCCCGCCGACGACTGAGGGCTGGTCGGCGCGGGCCAGACCCGGAGGAACGTCAGGCGCCGGGCCAGGGTGCCGCCCCGCCGGTGATGGCGGCGAGGTCGGCGAGGGTGTAGCCGTCGAGCAGCTTGCGCATGTGCTCGCCCACGTCGCCCCAGATGGCGAGGAGGACGCACTGGCCCTCGTGGTCGCAGGCGCCGTTGGTGTGGGGCCGGCCGAAGTCGCCGGCCTGGATCGGGCCGTCGACCGCCGAGACGACTTCGGCGAGCGTGATCTCGTCGGCCTCCCGGGCGAGCACGTAGCCGCCGCCGACGCCCCGCTTGGACCGGACGAGGCCCGCGCCCTTCAGCGCCAGGAGGATCTGCTCGAGGTAGGGCTGGGGCAACCCGGTGCGCTCGGCGATGTCACGGACCGAGGTGGGGCCGTCGCCCGCGTGCAGCGCGAGGGAGAGGAGCGCCCTGCTCGCATAGTCACCCCGGGTCGAGACCTTCACGCGGCCCATCGTAGGGCGGCGGCCCGGGGGAGCCCCGAAGGACCGCACCGGACTTGCGCGGATGGATGCGGTCCCCGGTCATCCGAGGAGTACGGTGGTCGGCACGGAACCGCAGCTCGAGACCGATGGTGGGGGCGACCACCGGAAGCACCCCGTCGACCGGGGAGGTCCCGTCGTCCCCGACTACGCGGGAGCCTGCGTCTCGAACGTCGTGCCGGCGCTGCTGGACGACCCCGACGGGATCCCCGAGTGGATGCCGCGTTGCGTGGCGGACGCCGACCAGGTGGTGCTGCTCGTGCTCGACGGGCTCGGCTGGGAGCAGCTGCAGCCGCGGCTCGAGCTGGCGGAGTGCCTGTCCTCCATGGAGGCGGCCCGGATCACCACCGTGGCGCCCACCACGACGGCGACGGCGCTGACCTCGATCGCCACCGGCACGCCCCCGGGTGAGCACGGGGTGATGGGCTACCGGGTGGCCATCGGGCGGGACATCCTGAACATCCTGCGGTGGACGACGGCTCGGGGCGATGCCCGCCACTCGATCCGGCCGGAGTCGATCGGGCTGGTCGAGCCGTTCTGCCACCAGCGGGCGCCCATCGTGGTGCGCGCCGAGTTCGAGCACTCCGGCTTCTCGGCCGCCCACCTCCGGAACAGCCGCTTCACGGGCTACCGCACCATGTCGACCCTGGCCATCGAGGTCGCTCGCATGCTGCGGGCCGGCGAGCCGTTCGTCTACGCCTACTACGACGGCATCGACAAGGTCGCCCACGAGTACGGGCTCGGCGAGCACTACGACGCGGAGCTGATCGCCATCGACTGGATGGTGCAGTACCTCACCGAGGTGCTGCCGCCGGGCGCCGTGCTGGTCATCACGGCGGACCACGGCCAGGTCGATGTGGGGGACCGGGTCATCAAGCCGCACCCCGAGGTGCTCTCGATGGTCGACTTCCAGTCGGGCGAGGGACGGTTCCGCTGGCTGCACGCGCTGCCCGGGGCCGCCGGCGAGCTGGCCGATGCCGCCAAGCGGCACCACGGGGACGTCGCCTGGATCATGACCCGCGAGGACACGGTCTCCGAGGGCTGGTTCGGTCCGTACGTGAACGAGGCGGCGATGTCACGGCTCGGCGACGTGGCGCTGGTCGCCCGTGAGGACGTCTCGTTCGACGACCCGGCCGACACCGGGCCGTACGACCTCGTCGGGCGGCACGGCTCGATGACGTCGGCGGAGGTGTACGTGCCGTTGCTGGCCACGCGCCGGTAGCGTCGCACGCATGGCAGATCTCCCTCCCACGGCATCGAACTCCCAGACGGCATCGGCTGGCGGCGAGGTCCTCGCTCCGGATCAGGTGGAGGAGCCGAACCAGCCCGAGGAGTCGGCCAACGAGATCGAGTCGCCCACCAAGATCATCCGCATCGGGGCGATGGTGAAGCAGCTGCTCGAGGAGGTGCGGAACACCTCGATGGACGAGGCGGCCCGCGACCACCTGCGCGACATCTACGACAACTCGGTGTCCGAACTCCGGACCGCGCTCTCGCCCGACCTGGCGTCGGAGCTGGACCGGCTCACCCTCGACTTCGGCGAGGGGACCACGCCATCGGCCTCGGAGCTGCGGGTCGCCCAGGCTCAGCTGGTCGGTTGGCTCGAGGGGCTGTTCCACGGCATCCAGGCGACGCTCATGACCCAGCAGATGGCGGCGCGCCAGCAGCTCGAGGGCATGCGGGCACAGCTCCAGCCCGGTCAGGGCGGCTCGAGCGCCGGACCCGGAGGCCCTGGCTACATCTGAGCCGAGGCACCTCTCCTCACCACACGCTTCTGGGTCGATCCAGCCGCGCCGGGCGCGACCTGGTCGACCCAGAACTGTGTCTCCGACGGGTCGAGGTCAGGCGCAGTCGAACAGCGTGTCGGGTGGGTCCGTGCCGGGGCGGCTGCGTCCGGGTTCGGGCTCGGCGTCGCCGGGTGGTCCGGTGTTCTTGGGGTGGCGGGGGTCGTCGGGGGCGACGAAGTCCCGTCGTCCGGTGCCTTCGACGAGGGACCACCCCTTGTAGGTCTTGAGGTCGTGGTCGTGGCCGCACAGCCCGTCGATGTTGCCGAGCCACGTCTCCTGGACGTCCGCGTAGGGCTCGCGGTGATCGGACTCCTGATGGGTCCTGCCGCAGGCGCTGTTGGAGCAGAACGGCTGGGACCACAGCAACGCGACCTTTTGGGCGGCGTTCGGTCCCCGACCCAGGTGCACGGTCGTGGCCACGTCCTTGCCCCTGGTGATCACGAGATGCAGGATCGACTCACCCAGCA
>JAEZFI010000134.1 GCA_023437745.1 Actinomycetes bacterium | reverse complement strand
GGTCCCGGCCGGCGGCCTGGAGGTCCTCGAGCAGCCGTCGGGACTCGACGAACGCCGCAAAGGGCGAGATGGCCCAGAGCGCCGCCGCGCCGTCGAGCAGGGTGTCGTGCGCGTCCGGTGGCAGCCGGTCCCGGCACTCGGTGGCCAGCTGCACCAGCGCGATCCCGAAGTCGGCCTGGTTCAGCTCGGCGAGGACCGGCAGGGCGTGCCGGTAGTGGTCCGCCGCCCCGGTGAGATCGCCGGCCCGCAGCGAGAGCTGGCCGAGGTCCCGGCGGCACCTCGCGCCCGAGACCCGCTCACCACGGGACACCGCGCGCTCGTAGGTGTCGCGGAGGTGCGCCGCGCGAGCGTCGTCGTTCGCGTGCCCCATCCACTCGGACAGCAGCAGCAGCGCCTCGGTGTCCACGCCCCCGCCGCCCACCCGCTCGCTGAGGTCGAGGCTGCAGATGAGGTCCTCCCGGGCCCTGACGACGTCGCCGCCGACGTGCGCCGCCATCGCGGCGTACAGCGACAGCCGGGAGGCGAACGCGATGTCGCCGTGGGCGGCGAGGAGGTCACGCGCTTCGCGCAGGTCGGCGATGCCCGACTCGAGGTCCAACCGGAAGCACTTGCTCATGCCGATCAGCGCCCCGTAGGTGAGCCGGTGCCACTCGGAGCCGTGCTCATGGATGAGCGGCTCGCTGTCCCGGATCAGCGCGTCCACCGTGGCGAGGTCCCCGTCGAGGCCGGCGGCGATCAGGAAGAGCCCCGCCGCGTCGAGATGGTCGAGCACCTTCCCGTGCTCCCGCAGCACCCGTGCGCTCGACTCCAGAGCGTGTCGCCGGTCGACGAGCATGTTGTCCTGGGACCGGCTCCCGATCACCTTCGCGAGGACGAGCCGGGCATGGGCGGCCGGGTCCTCGACCTCCAGCTCCGGGTCGTCGAACGCGTCGAGCCAGCGAACCCCGTCGCCCCAGTGGCGGCGGAGGAACCAGTACCGGTCCAGCGAGACGGCGAGGCGTCGTGCGCGGTCGCGGTGCCCCGAGCGCGCGGCCCAGTCGAGGATGTCGACGAAGTTCGTGTACAGGGCGTCGAGCGCGTCGAGCGTGCTGCGCTGGTCCGGTCCGGTGAGGTGGTCCCGTGCCAGCTCGGCGTAGCGCGTGAGGGCGGCCAGGGCCTCGACGCGCGCGTGGGAAGCCTCGCCCCGTTCGATCAGGCGGCGGTGGGCGTCCTCCCGTGTCGTCTCCAGGAAGCGGAAGACGGGCGACTCCGCCGAGTGGTTGCCGCGGACGAGGGACGCGGCGGTGAGCCGGTCGGCCAGGTCCACGGCCTCCGCCATCTCCATCCCGTAGCCGTCCACCAGCAGCGCGACCGTGAAGCCGGCGGGCAGCAGGGAGAGCCTCCGCACCCACCACTGGTCGGACTCCGTGAGCAGCTCGTGGCTGATGTCGAGGGAGGCGCGCAGGGCCCGTTGGCGGAGCGGGCGCTCCCGGTGGTCGGTCGCGAGCAGGGCCACCCGGTCGCCCATGCCCTCGACGAGTTGCGCCAGGCCGAGGCTTCTGAGCTTGGAGGCGGCCAGCTCGATGGCGAGGGGCAGGCCGTCGAGCCGTTCGACGAGCAGGGTGACCAACCGCATCGTCTCGGCGTCGGTGCTGTCCAGCGCCTGCACGTCCGCCGAGCGCTCGAGGAACAGCTGGACCGCCGGGCTGCCCGTCGCGTTCGCCGGATCGCCGCGCTCGGGCAGGGCGAGGGGCGGGATGGAGAGCTGGGTCTCGCCGTGGAGGTCGAGCGCCAGGCGCGAGGTGGCGAGGACGGTGGCGGTGGGAACCCCCGAGAGCACGCGCGCCACGGTCGTGGCGACGTCGTCCACGACGTGCTCGCAGTTGTCGAGCACGAACAGGATCCGCCGGTCTCGCAGGTGGCTGATGAGCCCGTCGAGGTCGTGGGGTTCGCCGGCGAAGGGCAGGACGTCGGCGATCTCTCCCGCGACGGGCCGCGTCCCGCTGCGGTCGAGGTCGACGAACCACACGCCGTCGGCGAAGTCGGCCATCACGGAGAGGGCGGCATCGATCGCCAGCCTCGTCTTGCCGGTGCCCCCCGGTCCGGTGAGGGTGACGAGGCGGGACCGGGTCAGCGCCTGGCGGATCTGGTCCAGCTCGGCCGCACGTCCCACGAGCCGGGTGAGCGGGTGGGGGAGGTTGTGGCCGGGCCGCTGGCTCACCGTTACGGGGGCGTCGCGTGGCCGCAGGGATTCGTCGTGGTCGAGGATCGCCGTGCGGAGCCGCTGGAGCTCGGGGCCGGGCTCGACGCCCAGCTCGTCGATGAGCAGCCGGCGGATCTGGTCGAAGGTCTGGAGCGCGGCCTCCTGTCGCCCGGAGCGGTAGAGCGCCGTCATGAGCATCGCCCATCGGTGCTCCCGGAACGGCTCCTCGGTCGTGGCGGAGCGAAGGAGCGTGAGCGCCCGGTCGTGGTGGTGGGTGTCGAGCAGCGCCTCGGCCTCGAGCTCGACGGCACGGGACCGGATGTCCTTGAGGGTCGTCACGTCGGTGTCGAGCCAGTCGTGCCCCGCGAGGCCGCCCCAGGGCTCGCCGCGCCAGAGGGGCGCGGCGAACTCCAGCGTCTGGAGGGCGTCCGCCGGGTCGTGCGGCAGCCGTGCTGTCGCGTCCCGGATCAACTGCTCGTACCACCACCGGTCGACCTCGGTGGGACCGAGTCCGATGCGGTAGCCGTCGCCCTCCCGCAGCACGCTCGTCCACTCGTTGGGCGGCCGCCGGTCGGGCTCGAGGATCTGCCGCAGGCGGTTGACGAACACGTGGAGTGTGGCCACGCCGGAGGAGGGGACGGCGCCGTCGTAGAGGCGGTCCAGCAGCGTCGTCGCCGGAACCGCGCGGGGGCCGTCCACGAGGAGCGCCGCCACGAGGAGGCGCAACCTCGTGGCGCGGATGGGGATGGTGCGCTCCGCCCGGCGGCCCTGGATGGGACCGAGCACCTCCATCCGCAGCCGGTTCATGGCGGAACTCTAGTTGACACTAGAAAAATCCTCCGAAGACAGTTTTGTTAGCGACGTGTTAGCGCGCTCCGGCAGAGTCCTTCTCGGATCGGACTTCGGCGGAGTCCGAGCTCCTGGCGGTGGGAACGCTCCTGGGGCAACCGATCTCGATGCCGGACCGGATCGCCCCCCGGTCCGGCATCGGGGGATCGGATCGCCGAGGTGGTGCACGTCCTCAGCGTAGAGATCAGCGGGGCTGTTGACCGGCGTACGACCGCCGTGCGACGGGGGATCGGTCCCCCCACGGGCCGCTACTGGTCGGCGAACGTGCGCAACGAGTGCTGCGGATGCCCGGCGAAGATGTCCACGGGCAGTTGAGCCAGGGCCTTTGACAAGTCCCGACGCTTCGCTACCGTTTCGGGATCGGCGCTGGGCGGGCGTCGGGCGAGAGCGGTGATGGCGGAGGTGGCGCGATGAGCGTCGTGGAGACGAGGCGTGTCCAGCGACCGCACGAGCGGCGCGCTGCGGAGGAGGAGCGACGCCGGCGGGCGAGCGAGGTCACGCGCGACGTGGCCGTCGACGACTGGCACCGGCCGCGCTGGGGCGACGCCGTGGTGACGGAGGTGCTCGACGCCCTCGTGCCCGACGTGAGGGTGCTGCGGGGGTTGAGCGTGCCAGGGACCGAGGTCGGCGTCGATCACCTGGTGGTCGGGGCGACCGGCGTGTGGCTCGTCGTGCTCTGCGACGCGCCGGGGCCGCTCGGTGTGGGCGACGGCGTGGTGTGGGATCGGCGGCGGCCGATGCGCGACGAGCTGGCCACCGTCGAGTGGATGGCGGAAGCGCTCGCCGTCCGGCTCGACCAGGAGGTGCAGCCGGTCATGTGCTGCTCACGAGCGCCCTTGCCCGAGCCGGCTCATGTGATGGGTCCCGTTCATGTCGTCAACCCGCAGGTACTGTCGAAGCTGATCATGCGCGGCCCCTCGAAGCACGAGCGGGACGAGGTCGACTGGATGGCGTCGGTTGCCGAGGCGCTGCTGTCGTCGCCGTCCAAGGCGCCGGGCTCGACGGACGCGCTCCCCCCCGACGCTGCCTCCGACGTGGCCCCCGACGCCGCTCCCCCCGCCTTCTCGGGGTCCAGCGCGTCGGAAACCGATGCGCTCGACCCCGAGAACGCTGGGGTGGCGGACGTGCCGGTCGTCCTCGAGGACCCGCCGCCGGTCGTGCTGGGCGAGGAGCCGCCCGAGGTCGACGCCGCGTCCGACGAGGCCGCTGTGCTCGATGCGCCGCTCGGCGACGACGAGCGTGCGTCGTCCACACCGACGGTGGTCGTGCGGATCCCGGCGGCGCAGGTGCTCGACGCCCGGCCAGTGGGGTCGGTCCGGCCCAAGCGGGTCCATGCCCGCCACATCGTGCGGCCGGGGAGCCGGATCGCACGGTTCGTGGGCATCGCCGCCATCGCCGGTGCGATCGTGGCGGCCATCTGGTCCGTCGTGTCGAGTCTTCACTGACGGGCGGGCCGGCCCGCCTGGGTGACAGAACCTGGGATCGTCAGGGTCCGGGTGGCGGTGCGAGGACGGCGTCGATGTCGAGGCGGCCGTCCGCGCCGAGGGGCACGGGCGTGGCGTCGACCACTGCGCCGAGCGGGAGCGGGCCGTAGATGTGGGGGAGGGCCGTGCCGCGGTCGAAGAGGTCCTCGACGACGACCGGTGACCCGACCTTCGTGGTGTCGATCGTCAACAGCACGACGTCGTCGCGGTCCCGGTAGTAGCGGTCGGCAGTCCCGCGGACCTGCTCGGCGAGCGAGCAGTGGATGAAGCCCTCGTCGGCGAGGGAGGTGTCCACGGTCGACCGCTCGTACGAACCCCCGCGGGCGACGGCCGCGTCCCACTCCGCCGCGATCGCGAGGTGGTGGATCCGCTCGGGGACGGGCTGCGCTCCGCCGAGGTCGCTCATCGCGTGAGGTCCACCGTGTGCGCGCCACCGACGGAGGCGTACCGGCTGGGCGTGCAGGTGAGGATGATGACCTGGCAGTCGCGCCCGGCAACGGCGATCGCTGCGGCCATCCGCTCCAGGCGTGAGGGGTCGGTCCAGCCGAGGGCGTCGTCGAAGATCACCGGCGCGCCCTCGTCGCGGCTCACGAGCGTCGCGCACGCCAGGCGGCTGAGGATCCCGAGCTGCTCGCGGGCACCCACGCTGAGCTGATCGACGTCGAGGGTGATCCCGCCGAGGGTCCGCCGGGCGACGCGAAGGTCGTCGTCGAGCTCGATCTGCAGGTCCGGCCCGTAGACGATCCGACCGAGCTGTTCGATGCGGTCGCGGAACGGTGCGACGTAGCGGCGGCGGGCGGCGTCACGGTGACGGGCGAAGGTGTCGCGCAGGACCTGGGCGGCATGGGCACGCGCCTCGAGCCGTTCGTACTCACGGCTGACGTGTTCGAGGCGCGTCGTCGCCTCGTCGAGGTGCTGGGCGAGGCCCTGCTCGCCCTTGAGCTCGAGGAGGACGCGCAGCTCCTGGCGCCGCTCGTCGTTGCGCCGGACGTCGTCGGCGATGCGGTCGGCGGTGGCGCGGGCGTTGCCGAGCAGCAGCTCGGTGGTCTCGGGCTCGGCGGCGGCGAGGACGGCCCGGGCTCGGGCGAGTGCGGTCTCGGCCGTCTCCTGCAGCTCGTCGGCGTGGCGCAGCTGCTCGCGGATCGCCTCGTCGGTGATCTCCGCCCGGGCCGCGCCCAGGGAGCGGCGCGACTGCTCCGCCGCCGCGACGGCGTGGTCGATCACCGCGCGGAGACCTGCGTCGTCGACCTGCGCGCGCTGCAGCGCGTCGGCGGCCTGCTCGGCATCGGCTTCTGCGTCCTCCAGCTCCGCCCGGCGGGCGGTCAGGGCGGTGGCCGCCCGGGCGGCGAGGTCCTGGGCCACCTCGAGGTCGGGCGGCAGGGGCGGCTCGGCGGGGCGGGCGGCGGCGTACTCGGCGACCCGCTCGCCGAGGCGGCGGATCTTCTGCGCCACGGTCTCGAGCGTGAGGTCACGCAGGTCCCGGGCGATGGTGTCGCGTGCGTCGGCGGCAGCGCGCTGCGCCGCGTCGCGCTCGCCGGCGCGGGTGCGGGCGTCGTCGAGGTCGGCGACGCCCACGGCGCGGCACCGCTGCTCCAGCTCGGCGCGGGCCTTCGCCACGCGATCGGCGAGCGCACGGGCTTCGTCACCCGCGTGGAGGGTGAGACGGGCGACGTCGGGCACGTCGAGCGTGAGCCGGCCGCTGACCGTGAGGGTCTCGGCGAGGCCCGGGGTCACGGTGGTGGGCAGGCCGTCCACGTCGACGGCGAGCGGGCGGTAGGCCTCGATGTGCACGCGAGCGGCGGCGGCCGCCGCCACGGCCTCGGCCGTGACGACCGCGAGGTGGGCCTCTTCGATCCCGCGGACGGCTTCGTCGTCGACCGGCGCACCGTCGAGGAGGCGCTCCGCCTCGGTGAGCTGGGCCTGTGCGGCGACGACCCGGTCGTGGCGCTCGGTCAGCTGGGCGTGCTCGATCTCGCGGCGCCGGTGGTCCTGGTCGGCGACGGAGCGCTGGTGGTCCTGATCGGCGTCCGAGAAGGCCGTCCGCGCCTCGGCGAGGCGTGCCCGCGTGCGCTCGTGGCGGTGCTGTGCCGTGGTGCGCGCCAGCTCGGAGCTGTGCGCCTCGGCCTGCCGCTTCGCCACCTCGTCGGCGCGGCGCTCGACCTCGGCGAGCAGGTCGACCCGGCGCTCCCACAGGTCGGCCGCACGATCGCGGGTGGTCCGGGCGACGTCGCGCTCGGCCGTGAGGTGGCGGACGTCGCGACGGCAGTCGGCGACGGTCGCCGCCTGCGCGGTCAGCTCGGCGACGGCCCGGCCGTTGTCGGCAGCGGCGCGGTCCAGCTCGGCGGCCGCGGCGGTCAGGCGTTCGACCTCGTCGGTGGCGTCGTCGAGGGAGCGCAGCTCGGCGACGAGCCGGTCGCGCTGCTCCTCGGCCGAGGCGAGTGCCGCCTCGGCGTTGCCGCGCTCGACCCGTGGGTGGCAGTGCGCCGTCCAGTAGCGGTCGTACTCGGCGCAGATCCGCTCCCAGAGGTCGCCCTCCCGATCGGTCGCGAGGTCGCCTCCGGCGGCCGCGTCCAGCGAGGCGCCCAGGGAGGTGACGTCGAAGCCGGGCTGCGTCAGCTCGGACCCCTGCGTGAGGGTGAGCGCCCGCCAGAGGTCGTGGTCGAGGGTCTCCGCGAGGATGGCCTCGACCCGGTCGTGGGCCTCCTTGCCGCTGAGCTGCTCATGGCGTGGTTCGAGGATCTCGAGGGTGGTCTGCCGTTGGCGGTGCCAGCGCTTCCGGTACACGAGCCGGTAGGGCCCGCTGGACAGCTCGACCTCGACCTCGGCGCCTTCGTCGCGACCGACTGCCTGCACGGACTTCACCCGCTTGGCGGAGGACGAGTCGGGAACGTGGAGCAGCAGGTCGACGGCCTCGGCGAGCGAGGTCTTGCCCACCTCGTTGTCGCCTCGGACGACGGTGACGCCGCTGGCGGGGAGCTCCACCTCGGCGTCGACGACGCCCCGGTAGTTCCGGAGTGCGATGCGGTGGAGCCTCACGACGTCCTCCCCAACCGGTACAGCAGCCCGAGGGCGTCACGGGCGACCACCTGCTCCGGACTGCCGCCGCCGGTCGTGCCGCCGCTCTGCACGGCTAGGTCCCGCAGCTCGAGGAGGGCGTCGCGAGCGAAGCCGGACAGGTCCAGACACGTGAGGTCGTCGGCATCGGGGAGCACCACGAGGTCGTTGCGGTACTCCCAGGTCTCGAGGGCGGCGAGGAGGTCCCTGTGGTGGTCGAGCAGCTCCTCGAGCTGTGCGGTCTCGGCCAGCGACAGGTGCCCCACCAGCGCCAGCTTCACGATCGTGCGGGCCTTGTCCGGGAGCGGACCCAGCAGCGCCGTGATCTGCGCGAGGTCGGCCGCGCCCGTCACCTCCAGCTCGGCGGCCAGGAACGACCAGGTGCCGATGCGGTGCGCCGTGACGTCGATGGTGTCCGCCGTGACGTCGACGACGAGGGCGTTGCCCGCGTCGACCTCGATGAAGTCGGTGGGCTCCGGAGCCCCGGCGTAGCGGATGCGTCCGGTGCGACCCACGTCCGTGGTGGAGTGGCGATCGCCGAGCGCGACGTAGTGGAGCGCCCCGGCGTCGATCGCCGCCTCGAGGTGTCCGACGCTGATCAGGGCGGGGTTCGTCGAGTTGGGCGACAGCTCGTCGACGGCGCCGTGCCCCACGGCGATGCGAAGGGTTCCGGGGGTCGTGGGTGTGGCCACGGCCTGGGCCACGAGGTCGGCGAGGGGCCGCTTGTTGACCCAGGGTGCGGCCACCAGCTCGACGCCCGGTTCGATCGTGTGGGGGCCGGGCGAGTCCAGCACCACGACGTTCGCCGGCTGGTGCGTGGTGAAGGTGCGCGAGCGGAACACGGACGAGGCGTCGAGCGGGTCGTGGTTGCCGGGGAGCAGGTGGAACGTGACGTCGGGCGTGGCGGCCATGGCATCGAGGGTGCGGACCACCACCTGCCGCTCGACGTGGTTCGTCTCGAAGACGTCGCCGCACACCAGCACGTGGGCGCAGCCCTCCGCGTCGGCCAGTGCGCCGATCGACCGGACCGCGTCGATGCGGGCGGCCGTGAAGCGCGACTGGGCCTCGGGGCTCAGGAAATGACGGGTCATTCCGAGCTGCCAGTCGGCGGTGTGGACGAACCGGGTCACGTGAGCGACCCTACGTGGGGGGTGTGACAGCGACCGCGGACCCCGGAGGTCACGCAGTGAGGAGCGCGCTGACCTCGGCCATCGCGGCGTCGAGGTCGGTGACGGCGCGTTCACGTGCACCCCGCTTCCCGCAGAAGACGAAGTGGCAGCCGACCACTGGCAGCCCGGTCGTCGTGGTGAGCGCGAGCGCATAGGCCGCGCCCTGCAGCCGGTGGTGGGCGAGGCGATCATCGGCGTCCGCGTCCGACCGGACGGCGTCGGTCTTGTAGTCGACGATCACGAGGCCCTCGGGGGTCTCGACGAGAAGGTCGACGTAGCCCTCGATGGTCCGGTCGCCGACCGGTGCCGCGACGTAGAGCTCCTTGTGGTGCGTGCTGGCGGCGGCCATCCGGATCACCGGGCTGTCGAGGGTGGAGCGGACCATCGCCACGACGTCGTCGGTGAGGTCGGCGATGCCCTCGAGCTCGCACTGCCGACGGGCCTGCGCCTCGACGTCCCGCGGTGCCGCGAGGTCGACGAGCTGGAGCGTGGCGTGCACGGCCCGGCCGATGGCGCTGCCCGCCCTGCCGCGGCGACGGGGGGTGACCGCCCCGTCGGCGGGGAGGTCGTCACCGGAGTCGTCCTCGTCGATCGCCGCCTCGTCGTCCGGGCCGGGCTCGGCGTGACCCAGGCCGGCGACGGTCGTGGCCGAGAGGACCCGCGGCCGCCGTTGCGGTGCGATCAGCGACTCCCGGCGTGCGATCCAGGCGGCACGCTCCGCCTCGGCGTGGGTCACGTCGACGGGAGCGGTCGCGGTGACGTCCTCGGCCAACACGTCCGTCCGTCCTCGACCGTCTGCGTCGTCGGGCAGCCGCCGCCAGAGCTCCGGATGCTCCTCGAAGTGCGTCCACACCCGTCCCGCGTAGGTGTCGGACGCGTTGGCGGCGGCCTTGTGGTGGCAGGACACGATCAGGTGGTCACGGCCCCGCGTCGCCGCCACGTAGAGGAGCCGCAGCTTCTCGTGGGCGTCCATCTCCTCTTCGAGGTCGGCGCGGGGTTCGTGGCCGTCGGTGGCCAGGCCCTTCCGAATGCTCACGTGGGGCTGGCCGTCCTCGTCCCACAGCACGTTGGGGCCTCGCTGCCGCGAGCCCGGCTTGGTCGTCAGCCCCGAGAGGATGGCGATCGGGAACTCGAGGCCCTTCGACCCGTGGACGGTCAGGATCTGCACCGCGTCCTCGCCGGTCTCGGGCAGCAGCGGCTCGTGGACCCGCGCCCCGTCGGCGCTCTGGAGGATCGCCCAGTCGACGAACGCTCGGAGCCCGCCGCCCCCGGCCTCCTCGAACGAGCGCGCCTGATCGACGAGGAACCGCAGTCGGCGCCACACCTCCTCGGGTCGCGGATCGCCGAAGGCCAGGAGGTCGGCGTGTCGTTCGCGGAGCAGTCGGTCGAGGAGCACGGACGGCGTGAGCCACCAGCGTTCCTCCCACAGCGAGCGGAGGTGTGCCATCGCGGCCCGGACCGGGCAGTCCGGGGGCACGGTGTCGGGGATGCTGCGGTGCAGCGCCCAGCGACCGCCGTGGTTCCGGTAGCGGTACAGATCGACGTCGGTGCAGGCGTAGAGCGGTGAGCGAAGCGCGGCCACGAGGCTGAGCTGATCGGTGGGGTCGTCGATCGCCCGGATCGCCGCGAGGGCGTCACGGACCTCCTGTGTGTCGTAGACGAGCGTGCCCGTGGCCAGCCGGTAGGGGATGCCGGCGCGACCGAGGGCGGTTCGCAGGTACGGCACGGAGGTGCGGGCGGGGACCAGGATCGTCACGTCGGACAGGCGGGCGTCGCGCCAGCGCTCCTCGCGCTCGTCGAAGACCGGCCATGCCGACGGGTTCGAGCGGATGCCGTCGATCACCGCGGCCACGTCGGCTGCCTCGTCCTGGCGGAGCGCGCCGGCCCGCACCTTCGGATCGGGGTGCGGCCCGCCCAGGAGGACGGGCCGGTGGTCGGCCGAGGGCTCCCCGACGCGATGCGCGGCGAGGGGCTCGTAGCGAGGCTGCAGCCCTTCCTCGCCGCTGCCCATGACCCGGTCGAAGAGGTGGTTGACCCATCCGATGATCGGTTCGACGGTGCGGAAGTTGGTGACGAGCTGCTGGACGCCGTCGTCGCCGCCGAACCGCTCCCGCGCCTTGAGGAACAGACCGATGTCGGCACGACGGAAGCGGTAGATGGACTGCTTGGGATCGCCCACGAAGAAGAGGCGTCCGTGGTCGACGGCCATCTCGTGCCAGTCACCGGGCGCGTCGTCGGCGATGGTCGCCGCGATCAGCGTGGCCAGCTCGATCTGGATCGGGTCCGTGTCCTGGAACTCGTCCAGGAGCAGGTGGGTGTAGCGGTCGTGCAGGGTCGCTCGTGCCTCGGGGCTGTTGCGCAGGAGCTCACGGGCGAGCACCAGGAGGTCGTGGAACTCGAGCCCGCCGTCCTCACGGCGGGCCCGGGCCGCCTCCTGCACCTCGCGGGCGACCAGCACGAGCAGGTGCCGCAGCACCGGATCCACGGCAGCGGCGACGACCTGGGCGCCCGACTCGCTCAGCGCCTTCACGGCGGCTCGGGCGTCCTTCACGTCGCACGTCCAGGCCCCGCCGCGTCCGATGTTCCCGAACTTGAAGTCCACGGCCTGGATCGAGCGGAGCTTGCGGTCCGGGTCGTCGATCGCGTCGATCACGTCGAGGAGCGGGATGACCTGTTCCGTCAGGGCCTCGTGGAGGCGGTCCGATGGGTCGGTGCACGCGTCCAGGACCTGCCGGACTGCGGTGGCGGCGTCCTCGAACGCCGTGAAGTCGAGGGGCCCGATCGGCGGTGGTGTGGACGAGGCGATCGGACCGAGGCGGTCCCAGTTCTGGTTGAGCTGCATCGCCACCCTCTTGAAGGTGGGCTGGCTGGCGAACCGCGCCTCGAGGTGGACGCCGAGGAGCAGTGCCCGCAGCAGCAGCGCTTCGTTCGCGGGATCGTCGTAGAGACGGTCGACGAAGCGCTCCCAGCGGTCCTCGTGCGCGAGCTGCGACGACACCTCGTCGAGCACGTGGATGCGGGGCGGGAGGCCCGCCTCCACGGCGAACTCGCCGAGCATCCGGCTGGCGAAGCCGTGGAGCGTGGAGATGGCCGCCTTGTCGGCGTCCTCGATCGCGGTCCGGCAACGGGCGAGGCGTTCCTCGTCACGGGCGGCCCCGGCGGTGATCGACTCGCGCTCGAACTTCACGCGGATGCGGCTCTGCAGCTCGGCGGCCGCCGCCTCGGTGAAGGTGATGGCAGCGATGTTCGCGAGCGGGACCCCCTGCTCCAGCACGAGGTTCACGATGCGCGTCACCAGCTGCGTCGTCTTGCCCGTCCCGGCGCCGGCCTCGACGAACAGCGTGCGGTCGAGCCCGGTCGTGGTGACGAGGGTGCGGACGTGGTCGTCGGACAGGGCGCTCATCCCGCCGGCTCCCACTGGAGGGCACCGCGGGCCCTCAGGCCGGGCGCGTCGACCTTGACCGACGCCTGCTCGCCGCGGGCGCTGGGGCAGACCCCGTCGAACTCGCAGAACGCGCAGTTGTCGTGTGTCTGCCGGAAGAGGTTGTACTCGCCCGGCACCATCGGATAGGCGCCGCCCTCGATGCCGTCGGCGATGGCCGTGAGCACCTCGACGAACCGCTCGCGCCGCTCCTCGGTCCACGCGTAGCCGTGCCGGCCGTAATCGCCGGTCCTCGGGTTGATGACCCAGTAGTGGGCGTCGACCTCCTCGGCCCCGAGGTGCTGGATGGCGGCCTCGGCGTAGAGCCCGAGCTGCAGCAGCGTCCCGCCGCTCGTCGGGTCCTTCGCATCGATGCCCTTGAAGGCGGCGTCCTGGCCGGTCTTGTAGTCGGTCACGTACCACCGGCCGTCCGCGCCGCGGTCGGCGCGGTCGAAGGCGCCCCGGAAGGAGAGCTCCCGGCCGTCGGGCAGGGTGAGGCGGACCGGCGGGACTCCGTCGTCGAAGCCGAAGCGCATCTCGAGCTGCTCGGCCCTCGACCGCGTGGCCTTCCGATGCTCGTCGTCGGCGTCGAGGAACCCGTCGAGCAGGCGAACGAGGTCGGACCGGTTGGTGCGCCACAACAGCTCGCGCCCGGTGCGGCCGCGGTCGGCGAGCTGATCCAGCTCCTCCTCGACGATCGCTCGCAGGCGCTCGTGGTCGGCCGGGGACCACGGCTCGTCGGGCTCGGGGAGCCCGGCCTCGATGGCCTCGAGCAGGAAGCGCTCGAGCGCGGCGTGGATGGCGCTGCCCCGGTCGAGCGGGTTCAGCTCGATGATCCGTTCGGGGTCGTCGCGATCCGAGAGGCCGAGCGTGTAGCCGAGGTAGTACCGGAACCCGCACTGTGCCCACTTCTGCAGCCGGCTGGGAGAGAGCGGACGGTCGCCGGTGGAGGGGATCGGCTCGCCGGCGAGGTTGCCGTCCCACTCGGTGAAGTCAGCCGAGCGGCGAGCGGCCTGCGCCGCGAGGCCGCGCTCGACGAGCCGGCCGGCGGGGTGCGAGCCGGCGTGCTCGTCGCGCGCGAGGTGCGCAGCCAGCGCCTTGACGTCGTGCTCGACGAGGGAGGCCGGGACCGGGGCGGTCAGCATCCCGGCGGCGTGCGAGGGCACGACGGTGGCATGCAGGTCGGTCCGCTCCACGTAGTCGGTGGCGTACACGGGAGCGCCCTCGATGGCCGAAGCGCTGTCCAGCAGCCAGCGTGACGGGAGCGGCCCGCGGCTGGCGCGGAGGCTGCCGCGCGGCGCCGTGAGCGTGCGCCGAGCCGCCGGCGCGGTCGCGAGGGCAGCCAGGAACTGGCGGTGCTGGTCGTGGAGTCGATCGGCGCGCAAGGCCAGCTCGCCGCTCGCCAGCTCCCGCACGTGGTCGGGGAGCATGGCGTCGTCGCGACGGGGGGACGGGCAGAGGCCCTCGGTGCAGCCGAGGATGAACACGGCGTCGAAGTCGAGCCCGACGGCGCTGGCGAGCGGCCCGTACATCACGCCGTCGCCGAATCGGCCCTGCCGACCGTGGGTGACGTCGAGCTCGGCGGTGAGCGCACGCACGAACACGTCGAGGGGAGGCGCGGGCTCCAGGTGATCGAGGGACGCCAGCCGGCCCAGGGCGTCCTCGACCCGCTCCAGCGCCGCCTGCTCGTCCTCGGGCCAGCTCGGGTGGCGGGTGCCGAGGAGCTGGTGGAGCAGTGCGAGCGCGGCGTGGACCTTGGCCGGCCAGCCGACCGCCCGGTCCACCGCGTCGACGCCGGCGCCCAGCGCCTCGACGAACTCGTCGAGCGCGGCCACGTCGGCCAGCCGGCGAGTGAGGTGGTCGTGCGGGCGGGGTGCGACCTCGGGGTCGAGCGCGGCCAGCTCGCCCTCGAGCTGGGCGCGATGCGCGGCGAGCTTCCTCGCCCAGTCGGTGCGGTGCTGGACGACGCCCGCCTCGCGTGAGATCTCCTCCCAGGTGGCAGGGCGAGCGGAGTCGTCACCGGCGCGCAGCGGGGCGCTGCTGACCAGTGCCATGACGCGATCCCGGCGCCACTGCTGCGCGGGGAGCCGGAGGGCGGCGAGGAGGGTCCGACCGGCGGCGGTCTCGCCGAGCCGCCGGCGGGAAGGCCCGTTGGCGGGGATGCCCGCCGCGGCCAGCTGCTGCTCGAGGATCCGGACGTACGGGTCGGGCGTCGCGTGGAAGACGCCGATCCGGTCGAGGGGGACCGGGTCGCCGTGCGCGCCTTCGAGGAGGGCCGCGATCTCCCGGACGACGGCCCGGACCTCCTCGTCGGCATCGGTCACCGAGATGATCGCTGTGGCAGTCGGGAGATCGCTCACGGACGGCGACGCTGGGGGTGACACGCCCGCCTGCCGACAGGTGGCCCACGTGAGGGCGTCGGCCTTCTCGTCGGTGGTGACCCCGATGATCACGCTGGAGGGCGCGGCGGCGAGGGCTGCGCCGACGAAGCGCGCGAGGGGAGCGGTCATCGGCGCGGGGAGGTGCCAGACGAGGTGGCCGAAGGGCGCGAGGAGGGCGGCGAGCTGGGGGTGCTCGGTGGCGGCCCGGACCAGGTCGGCCTCGTCGTGGAAGCCGGTGAGGCGCGCCCCGATGGAACGGTGGAAGCGCACGGCGGTGGCGCCTGCTCGCCCGCTCGCCCCGATGCGATCGAGCGCGTCCGGGCCCACGTTGCTCAGCTCGGTGTACACAGCGGCGAGGGCTGCCTCGGTGGCCTGGTGGTCCTTGACCGCCGCGAACGGGCCGGGATCGTCGGCGAGCGCGAGCCGGACTGCCGCCCCGAGCACCGGGTTGGTGAGCGGCGAGCGGTCGAGCAGCCGGTCGGCGGCGACCAGCTCGGCGAGGCGGAACGGCGTGACGAAGCCGACGTTCGCGAGGCCGCCGCTGCCGACGGTGCCGGAGCCGAGCAGGCGGCGTGCGGCGAGTCCCGCGAAGTTCGACGGCACGATCACCGTGACGGGGGCGAGCGCGCGACCGGCCTTCGCCGTGCGGATCGCGTGATCCAGGGCCTCGCTCGCCGGACGCCCGAAGGGGACCGTGGTGGGTGTCGCCGTCACGGGGGAGACGGTAGGCGACGTGTGTGACACTGCCTCGGGGCGCGCTGGGCCGGGCTGCGCAGCAAGGGCGTGCCGAGTCAGCGCCGGCGCGGGCTCAGCCGGGGCGCAGAGCTCAGTCAGGGCACACGGACGCCAGGCGCTGCACCACGTCCAGGCCGGCGGACATCGTGTCGACTGCCTCCGACGCGGCTCCCGACAGCAGGTCCCGGAGCGGTTGGTCGCCGTCGCGCAGCTCGTCCTCCAGCTGTCCGAACTCCGTGTCGAGGTCGTCCAGCTCGGGCCGGGCGGCGTCGGAGGCCGACTCGCGGAGGGCGGAGATCTCCTTGCGGATCAGCTCGAGCTGGTCCCCGAACCGCGACGAGCTGGACAGGACGTCGCGGTCGGCGAGCCCGGCGACGGCATCCCGGAGCCGCTCTGCAGCGGTGCAGAACTCGTCGATGGCGGCCTCGTCCTCGGGTGTCGCCGGATCGTCGGCGCGGGGTGGCGTGGCCGTGGTGGTCGTCGAGTCGCTCGGCTCACCGCTGATCCGCTCGGTCGTGGTCGACGCGTCCTCGGTCGCGGTGCCGGCGGATTCCGGGTCGTCGCTGCATCCGGCGAGGAGGAGCAGGGACGCCAACAGGCCTCCGACGAGGCGCGAGGACCGTGGTGACATGGCAGGGCCTTTCGGTCGATCGGTGAGGTCGGTGACCTCCGCAAGTCTCGCAGCAGTCTGCGCGCTCGTCCCGGCGACCCCGATGGGCATGAGGGCGTCACTGCCAGAGCGTGACGATTACCCTGAGCACCTCGACGCCGCAGGTCAGCGGGCCGTGAAAGGACTTCCACATGAGCGACGAGTCGCAGGGCCAGAACGCGTGGTCGACCCCGCCTCCGCCGCCCGGTCCCGGTACGGACGTCCCCGCGGGGTGGCCTCCCCCCGGCGGTGACCAGGCGCCTGCGGCTCCTCCGGCCCCTCCGGGCCCCCCGCCGGCGCCCGACTACGGGACGCCTGCGTACGGGGCACCGGCCTACGCGCCGCCTGGCGGAGCGCCACTCGGTGGGCCTCCCCCCGGCCCGCCCGGCTACCCGCCACCTGGAGCGCCCGTCCCTCCCGGTCCGCCCGGGTACCCCCCGCCGGGGCAGCCCGGCCAACCGGGCTACCCGCAGGGGTACGTCAACGTCGGCTACCCGCCCCAGCCCGCAGCGGCGGGTGGCGGGCTCGCGACGGCGGCCCTGGTCCTCAGGATCGTCGGCGTCTGCCTGTTCTGGATCCCCTTCCTCGGGCCGCTGATCGCGCTCGTCGGGTTGGTGCTCGGCGTCGTGGGGATGGGCAACGCCAAGAAGGCGAACGAGGACTCGCTCGCGACGCGGGCGCGGATCGGGTTGATCCTCGGGATCGTCGGGCTCGTCGGTGGCACGGCCTTCACGATCTGGATCATGAACGAGGCTGACGACGTGATCGACCGGCCCAGCGGGATGAACTCCGACCCGTCCGACGGGCGCTGCAACTTCGACCGCATCTGGCAGGATCCCGACTGCTGACCCAGCGCGCCTCGTCCGCAGGAGAGGGAGGACGCCATGACCGATGATCCGCAGGCCATCGAGCCCGGGTCGCTGCCGCCGTTTCCGCCGCCGCCGGGGCACCCCGGTGCGTCGCCGTCCGGACCCGGTGCTCCCGGACCGGCATGGCCCGCTCCGGGGAGCGGGGGTCCGACGGCACCCAACTCGCCGCCCTCGCCGTTCGCGCCACCTGGCGCGCCCACGGCACCGCAGGCACCGGTCGGGCCGCCGTCGCTCCCGACGCCGCCCTCGGGCTACGC
>JAEZFI010000128.1 GCA_023437745.1 Actinomycetes bacterium | reverse complement strand
CGGGCACGAGCCAGACGATCGCGTTCGTCACGTAGATCACGATCGACGCCTCGGTCGAGAGCGCCGCGAGCGGGACGGCGAGGAGGTAGGCGACCGTCGAGAGCTTCCCCTTCCAGTCCTTGCCGAGCGCCACGGCGAGCCGTGAGTCCGAGGGGTGCAGCGCCAGCAGTGCCCTCGTCAGGATGAAGTAGGCGATCGCCGCGCCGAGGAACACCATGCCGTAGCTCGCGACCGGGGCGAACTGGCGGGGATGCTCGCCCATCCAGGCCGTGCCGAACGGCACCAGGGACAGCCAGAACAACAGGTGCATGTTGGCCCAGAGGACCCGACCGTCCACCCGCTCCACCACGTGGAGGAGGTGGTGGTGGTTGTTCCAGTAGATCCCGATGAAGACGAAGCTCAACAGGTACGCCAGGAACTTTGCGAGCAGCGGTCGGAGGTCGGCGAAACCGACGCCCTCGGGAGGGTGCAGCTCCAGCACCATGATCGTGATGAGGATCGCGATCACGCCATCGCTGAATGCCTCGAGCCGGCGTGCCGTCACCGGGCGAGTCTCCCATCGTCGTGAGATCGGCGACGGTGATCGTCGACGCAGCTGACCCGCTCCTCACGCCTCGGTCGAGCGGATTGCGGCGACGAGGGCGCGGAGGTCCTCGTCGCTGATCCCGCCGGGCGCGTAGAACGCGACGCGGTCGACGTCGGTGCCGAACCGGCGGACCAGCGCGGCCGCCACCTCGTCGGGCGTCCCCCGGAGCACGATCGCGCTCAGGAGCTCGTCGTCGATCGCCCCGGCCATGGCGTCCCAGTCGCCGGTGCGCGACCAGGCGCGGAGGTCGGGATGGAGGTCGGCACGCCCCTCCGTCTCGAGCACCGGTCGGTACGCTGGGGTCGACCCGTAGAAGCCCACCAGCCATCGGGCGGCGGCGTCGCTCGCGGCCAACGCCTCCGGGTCGGAAGCACAGCTAATGATGGCCTGGCCCACCACGGTGAGGTCCTCCCGTGGGCGGTCGGCGACTTCGAGGGCCGACGCGACCCTCGGCAACGTCACCTCCTGGAGATGGCGTGTCGACGAGAACGGGTGCACGAGCAGCCCATCGGCGACGGTCGCGGCCAGCTCCGTCATTCGCGGACCCAGCGCCCCGAGCCAGATCGGTGGGGGTCCCCACTCGAGCGGACCCGGGTCGAACGCCGGCCCCATCAGCGTGTGGGTCGTGAACTCGCCCCGGAAGTCGAGGGGCGTCCGCTCCTGCCAGCTCGTCCAGATCGCCCGCACGGCACCGATCCACTCGCCCATGCGATCCACCGGCGCCGACCAGGTCGACCCGTAGCGCCGCTCGATGTGCGCTCGGACCTGCGTGCCGAGCCCCAGCGCGAACTGGCCGCCGCTCATACGTTGCAGGTCCCAGCCCAGGTGCGCCAGGTGGATCGGCGACCGCGGGAAGGCGATGGCGACGTTCGTGGCGAGGTGCACGCCGGTCGGCGAGGCCGCAGCCAGCGGCAGGAAGACGTCGTGCGGCCCCTCGAACGTGAACAGCCCGTCCACCCCGCAGTCCGCCAACGCTGCGGCCCGCTCGACGGCCTGCTCGGGCGGGCACAGCAGCAGGGTGTCGAGGAGCATTCGGCCACGGTAGGCGCAGCGTTCTCGGCGCGGTTTGTCCCGCGTGGCGGGACCTTTCGCGCCGAGAACTGAGGGGGCGGGGAGGCGGCGCGTTCTCGGCGCGAAGTGTCTCGTGTGGCGGGACAAACCGCGCCGAGAAGTGCGGTGGTGGGTGGCCGCCGACGTTCGGTGTTCGTGACGGCGCATCAGGGGAACGTTGGCAAGAAGAGTTGGTGCCGGTACGCTGTGTTCGGTGTTCGTGACGGCGCGTACAGCAGCGAGCGGGTCCACTGCCCTCGCCGAGGTGGCGGAGGCGCTCACGTCCCTGGACGTCAGCGCCCACGTCGAGGGCGACGTCCTGGTCGTCGACGGCAACCGCCTGGTCCCGCACCTCGTCGAACGGGCTCATCCGACGCCGGCCGACCTCAGGGACCTGGCCGCGGACGGCAACAAGGTCCCCGCGCTGGTCGTCGCCGATCGGATCAGCGACGCCGGCCGCGACGTCCTGCGCGACGCTGGGTGGGGATGGCTCGACCGCCGCGGCCACCTCCGGGTGTGGACCCCGGGAGTCCGGATCGAGACCGGGCTGCCGCACCTCGGCCCGGGCCGGCCCGCCACGGGGAACGTGTGGACCACCGTGGGACTCGAGATCTCGCTCGCCGCCATGATCGAGCCCACCGAACCCGTGACCGCCCGTCGTATCGCCGCCGTCATCGGCCGCAGCGTCGGCGCCACCCACGAGCTCATCGGGCGCTTCGTCGACCGCGGCCTGATCGGGCCGCGAACCCACCTCCCGCTCATGCCCGAGCTGTTCTGGGAGACGGCCGGCCGGTGGCCCGACGACGGTTGGATCGCCCTGCCCGTCGAGCTCGCCGAGCTGGCCGCCAGGGTGGGCGCCGACGAGCTCGTCCGGGTCGACGAGCGCGCCGCCACGCTGGGCGGCGCGCGGATCCCCGCGGCAGGGGACCTGCCTGCCCGCTGCTACCTCCCGACCGCCGCGGCGATGCGGCGGGCGAAGGGCCTCGCCGATCGCGAACGACCCACTCGCACGTGGATCCGCCAGTCGCCGGTCCGCTGGTTGCCCGAGCTGGAGAGCCTTCCGCCGGACGACGACCACCCTTGGCGCATCGCGCACCCGTTGGTGTGCGCCCTCCGTCTGGCCGCCGACCCGGCCCGCGGGAAGGAGACCGTGGAGGCGTGGGGCATCGTGCCGGGGTCGTCGTGACGCCGGTCCTGCTGTCGGGGCGGCGAGACGGCTCGACCCATCGCGAGATCGAGCTGCTCGCGTCGCTCCCGGCCGAGCTGCGGTTGATCGGGGGACTGGCCGTCATGTGCCGGGTGGGCACACCGCACCGGGCGACCATCGACCTCGACGCCGTCGCCCGCGACCTGCCCCGCTACCACGAGCAGCTGGCCCGGCTGGCCGTGACGTCCTCGGGCGGCGGGCAGTACTCGTTCGCCGGCGACCTCGACCTCGACGTCATCGACGTCGCTCCCGAGCGCAGCCAGGACCTGGTGGACGAGCTCCTCGAGGCGGGTCCACTGACGGACCTCGAGCTGAACGTCGTCGCTCACACGTGGGCGCACGACTCGGCGACCCCGCTCGACATCGTGGCCGTCGACGACCGGAGCGGCGAGCGCCTGGCGGCCGCGCCCGGACGCCTCGTGGCCAGCCCAGCCGGTCTGATCGCGATGAAGGCCGCGACCGTGGCGCTGCGGGCGTCGTCCAAGCCCGAGAAGCGGGCCTCGGACCTGTACGACCTCGGCCGGTTGCTCGTCGACAGCGGGGTCTCCGCCAAGGACATGGCACCGATGCCCGACGAGCTGCGCGACGCCGTGCTGGCCCGGCTCCGTGCGTGGTTCGTCGACGACGCCGGTCGGGATCGCACGTACCGGGAGGTCCGCCGGTTCGACGAACCGCTGCTCGATCTCGACGACGTCGCCGACGCCGTGGAGGACCTCGCCGGCTGAGCGCCGCAGCCGACGACCCATCGCCCCTGAGGCTAGAACTCATCCGTTCGCACACCGGGAGGGCGCCGACGTGAAGCTCGCACGAGTCAGAACCATCGACGACCGGGAGCTCGTGGGGTCGGTGCACGACGACGAGGTCGCCGTGCTCGACGCCGTCGACGTGGTGGCCGCTGCCACCGCACCTCCGACGGGTGAGCGCCTCTTGCTGGCGGACGTCAGGCTCCTCGCCCCGATCGCGCGCCCGCCCAAGTTCCTGGCCATCGGCTTCAACTACGCCGACCACACCGCCGAGTTCGACGCCGCCCCGCCGGCCTTTCCGCTCGTCTTCAACAAGCAGTCCACCTGCGTCATCGGGCCGGGGGATGGCATCGAGGTCCCGCCCGAGTCGGCGATGGTCGACTACGAGGGTGAGCTCGGCGTCGTCATCGGCCAGCGCTGCCGCCGGGTCGTCGAGGCCGACGCGCTCGACGTGATCGCCGGCTACCTGATCGTCAACGACGTGTCGGTCCGCGACTGGCAAGGGCGGTCGCCGACCATGACGCTCGGCAAGAGCTGGGACACGCACGGGCCGATCGGGCCGTGGCTCACCACCCCCGACGAGGTGCCCGACCCGCAGGCGCTCCGACTCCGCACCATCGTCTCGGGCGAGACGCTGCAGGACGCCTCGACCGCCGACATGCTCACCACGGTGGCCCAGCAGATCGCCGTGCTCAGCACGGTCATGACCCTCGAACCCGGCGACGTCATCGCCACCGGGACTCCGGCCGGGGTGGGCCTGGCCCGCACCCCGCCGCGCTGGGTGGTGCCGGGTGACGTGGTCCGCGTCGAGATCGACGGGCTCGGCGCACTCGAGAACCCCGTCGTCGCGGGCTGAGCGCCTCCGAACGAACTTCGTTCCATCCCGCCGGATCAGCGGCGCCTCCGCCACACTGGTGCGATCGACCTCACGAGCGACGCGCCCGTCGTCGAGCGCGCCGCAGGGCGCCGCTTCGATGTCGCATCCGCCGGTCTCGTCGCGCTCCTCGCCACCGGGTTGCTCGTGGAGTGGGGCCCGATCAACGAGTGGATCATCTCGAACGCCGCGCTGCACACGGCCGACGAGACCTGGGCTGGGGTGATCCGGGGCTCCTTCGCGGCGGGCGCCATCTGCCTCCTCATCCAGCTCACCAACGGCCTGCTGTGCCGGGCCACGCTGCTCCGGATCCCCCGCCTCAAGGACCGTCTCGCTTCACTCGGTGGGGTCGAGGCGTCGCCACGGGCCGAGGGTCGACGGGGCTGGCTCCGTGATCTGTCCGTCGCCTTCGCCATCGGCACGTCGGGCACCGTCGTCCTGTGGTCGATCACCGGCCGCGACCTGCCGTCGTCGCGCCGGTTGGTGCGGCTCTCGGCGATGGTCGCCGGCACCGTGGTGGTCGTCGCGTTCGTCGCGCTGACCGCCACCACGACGATGGCCGACGCCGGGTGGGCGGGCACGGCCCGGTTCGTCACCTCGGTCCTGTCGAGCGCGTTGTTCTGGCTCGGGCTCTTCCTGGTGGCGACCGTGCTGCCGCGGGTGCTCAAGCGGACGGGCCGCAGCTGACCGCCTCGACCACCGCGTCGACGTCCGTCGGCGTCACCGGCGTGACCCGCCGCCCACGGCTCTGGGTGCGGACCATGTCGACGCCGAGCAGGACGAGGGCCGCCCACACCAGCGCGAACCCGGCCCACCGCGACGCGGGGAGCGCCTCGTGGAACACGGCGACGGCGATCAGGAACTGTCCCGTCGGCGTGAGGTACTGCAGGAGGCCCAGCAACGTGAGCGGGATCCGGCGGGCGGCGTGGGCGAACAGCATGAGGGGGATGGCCGTCACCGGCCCGGCCGCGACGAGGAGCAGCGAGCTGCCGAGGCCGGCGTGCCCGAACTGGGCCGAGCCCCTGGCCACCAGCACCACGGCGATCACCGCGGCGACCGGTGCGAGCACGACCGTCTCCGCAGCCAGCGACTGCGGCGCGGTCAGCGGGATCTGCTTCTTGAGGAACCCGTAGGCAGCGAAGCTCGTGGCCAGCGTCAGGGCGATCCACGGCACCCGCCCGTACGAGGCGGTCAGGATCGCGACTGCCACCGCGCCCAGCGCGACGGCAGCCCACTGCGCCCGCCGCAGGCGCTCGCCGAGGAACACGACCCCCAGCGTCACCGTGACCAGCGGGTTGATGAAGTAGCCGAGCGCTGCCTCGACGACGTGACCCTCGCCGACGGCCCAGATGTAGACGATCCAGTTCACCGCGATCAGCGCTGCGGCCGCGGTGGTCCGGGCCAGCAGCGCCGGCGAGCGGCGGAGCAACCCGACCCAGGCGACGTCGCGGGTCCGGGCCAGCACGATCCCGACGACGGCGAGCGACCAGACGATCCGGTGGCTCAGGACCTCGAGCGGCGTGGCCGGCTCGAGCAGCCGGAAGTACAGCGGGAACACGCCCCACACGCCGTACGCGACGACGCCGCTGAGGAGGCCGCTCCGGTGCTCGAGATCGGTCACCGGGCGCTCGGGCATGGCATCGACCCTACGAGTGGATGCCCGCGATCGACGAAGGGATTCGGGGCCTTGCGCCGTACCGGGTCGATGCAACCGCGCCCGGCGCGGTCGTGTCGACCCAGAATGCCGGGGTGGCCTGCACCCCCACCGCCCACAGGTCTCTGCCCTTGGCGAGTGAGGTCGTGGCGCCGATGATGAGGACATCGTGAACGAGGCACCCCCCATCCGAGTGCTGGTCGTGGACGACCAGGCGCCGTTCCGCATGGCGGCGCGGATGGTCCTCGACCGCACGCCCGGCTTCGAGCTGGTGGGCGAGGCGGCGTCGGGGGAGGAGTCCGTGGAGCGGACGGCGGAGCTCGCTCCGGACCTGGTGCTGATGGACATCAACATGGGCGCCATGTCGGGCCTGGAGGCGACACGCGTGATCACCGTGGACCACCCGGCGACGGTGGTGGTGCTCTGCTCGACCTACGCGCGTGACGACCTCCCCGAGGGGGCGATGGAGTGCGGCGCGGCTGGCTACCTCCACAAGGAGGAGCTGGGGCCCGACCGCCTGCGGGCGCTCTGGGACGACCGGCTCCCGGCCTGAGCCGCCTCGCCTGAGCGGCACGGCTCGGAATGCGCGGCGTCGGGTACGGGTTCACCGGGGCGCACAGCGTCCCGATCCCATCGACTCGCAGAGGAGCCACGAGGATGTCCACGTCCCCCACCGATGAGCAGAGCCCGAAGGTGGTCGTCTACTGGCGCCCGGGGTGCGGCTTCTGCAGCGGACTCTTCCGGGGGCTCGAGGCGGCCGGTGTGCCGGTCGAGAAGGTGGACATCTGGGAGGAGCCGGAGGCCGCAGCGTTCGTCCGGACCCACGCCCGCGGCAACGAGACGGTGCCGACGGTCGACGTGGCGGGCCACGTGCTGGTGAACCCGTCGGCCCGCGAGGTTGCTCGCCTGGCCGAGGCCGCCGGTATCGACGTCAGCCCGAACTGACCTCGAGGTCGGGGAGGCCCGCCGCGATCGTGCCCATGCGCGTGCCGAGCCGGCGGATCTCCTCGAGGTGCGTGGCGGCGAGCCCCGACAGGCGTCGCCCGCCCATCGGCGTGAGGCGCAGCCGGACCATCCGGTGATCATCAAGGTCGTGCACCCGGCGGACGAGCCCCGCCGCCTCGGCGCGGTCGACGAGGCCCACCGCCGAGTGGTGGCGCAACAGCAGGTGCTCGGCGACGTCCCCGATCGTGGGGTCGCCGCCGTGCCCGCGGATGGCGAGCAGCAGCTGGTGCTGCGCCGGTGTGAGCCCGGCCGCCCGGGCCTGGGTCTCGCTCCAGTGGATGAACCGGCGCAGTGCATCCCGCGCCTCGAGCAGGTGGGCGTACTTCGCATCGTCGAGCGGCACGAAATACATCGTAGCACGATATGATCGCGAAGTGCTCCCTCTCGACCGTCCCCGGCAGCTGCTCCGCCTCTCCGTCCTCGCCGCCGCCGTCGGCCTCGCTGCCGCCGGCGCCGCGTGGGTCCTCGTCCACCTGATCGGCCTGCTGACCAACGCGTTCCTGTTCCAGCGATGGGGGTGGGACCTGCCCGACTTCTCGGAGCTGGAACGCACGCCGCTCGTGGTCGTCGTGGCCGTGGCGGGCGCCGGGGTGGTGACCCTCCTCGCCAAGTGGGCACCGGTCATCCGGGGGCACGGCATCCCCGAGGCGATGGACGCCATCCTCAACAACCAGAGCCGGATCGCGCCACGCACTGCCATAGCGAAGCCCGCGTCGGCGGCTGTCGCCATCGGGACGGGCGGCCCGTTCGGCGCCGAGGGTCCGATCATCGTGACCGGCGGCGCCATCGGCTCGCTCCTCGGGCAGATCCTCCACGTCTCGCCCAGCGAGCGGAAGGTCCTGCTGGCCAGCGGTGCCGCCGCCGGCATGGCCGCGACGTTCGGCTCCCCGCTGGCGGCCGTGGTCCTCGCCATCGAGCTGCTCCTCTTCGAGTTCTCGGCGCGTGCGTTCATCCCGCTCGTGGTCGCCACGAGCGTTGCAGGTGGCGCTCATGCCGCGCTGTTCGGCAGCGGTCCGCTGTTCACCGTGCCCGACCACCACTTCTCGGGCCTGAGCGAGCTGCCGACGTTCGCCGTCGTGGGCCTCGTGTGCGGGCTGCTCGCCACGCTGATCGCGAAGGGCCTCTTCGTGGTCGAGGACCTCTACCGCCGCCTCCCCGTCGCCGAGACGTGGCACCCGATGATCGGCGCGCTGGCCTGGGCGTCCCTGGGCCTGCTCGTCCCGCGGGCCCTGGGCGTCGGGTACGACGTGATCGACGACGCGCTCGCCGGTCGCCTGGCCGTCGGCGCGCTGGCCGCGCTGGCGGCGGGGAAGCTCGTCGTGTGGTGGATCGCCCTCGCCTCGGGCACCTCGGGCGGCACCCTCGCGCCGATCCTGATCATCAGCTCGACCACCGGCGCGCTCCTCGGGCACGTGGCGTCCGACCTCTTCCCCGGGATGGGCCTCTCGCCGGCGTCCGTCGCGCTGGTCGCCATGGCCGCCACGTTCGGTGCTGCCGCCCGGGCGCCCTTCGCCGCCATCGTCTTCATGTTCGAACTGACCCGCGACTACGACGCCATCCTCCCGCTCATGCTGGCGACCGTGCTCGCCGACCTGGTGGCCCGCGCCCTCCTCCACGACAGCCTGATGACCGAGAAGCTCACCCGGCGCGGGGTCCGAGTGCCCGCGTCGTACCACGCCGATGTGCTGCGGACGACGAGCGTGGCCTCGGTCATGACCCGCGACGTCGAGACCCTGGCCGCCGCCGACTCGATCGACGACGCGGACGCCCGGTTCGACGTCGGCCACCACAGCGCGTACCCGGTCGTCGACGGGGAGGGCCGCGTCGTCGGCATCGTGGCTCGGGGCGACGCACTCCGCGAGGAGCTCTCGGGGTCGACGCTCCTCCGTGACCTCCCCGAGCGCGACCTCGTCACCGTGACGCCCACGGACACGGTCGTCACCGCGTTGCAGCGAATGCTCGACGAGGGCGTGGACCACCTCCCCGTGCTGGAGGACGGTCGTCTCGTCGGGATCTGCACCCGCACCGACGTGCTCCACGCCCGCCGCCGCCAGCTCGAGGACGAGCGCCGCCAGACGGGCTGGCTCCCCAGGGTTCTGCGGGACTGAGACGACCATCCGGGTCACGCGATGTGTCGATCTGGTCCCGCGGAACGGTGTCGGCGTCTGCTCGCCGGGCCCGACGGGGTAGACCATCGGCATGACCGAGTCGTCGACCGCCGCCTCCGAGCCCACGGACATCGAGGTCACGCACCAGCCCGACCGCTCCACCTACGAGGTCACCGTCGCGGGCGAGCTGGTGGGCCGCGCCGACTACGTGGCCGAAGGCGACAACGTGGTGTTCACCCACACCATCGTCCAACCCACCTACCGGGGCCGTGGGATCGCCGGGCGGCTCGTCGAGCACGCCGTGGAGGACGTCAGGAGCAAGGGGCTCCACCCCGTCGGCCAGTGCTGGTACGTGGCCGACTACCTCGCCGACCACCCGGCCTGAGCCCGGAAGCCGTCCTGGGTCACGTCGTGAAGCAGGCCGAGGGACGAGGCCGAACCTGAACGGAGTGGGCCCAGGACCATGAGCGACGTGGGGGTGGAGGCACCCCCTCGCGACACCGGCGCGCGCCCTGTCGCCTCGGCCCGCAAATCTGGCCCAATGGAGCCATGGAAGAACGACCCACGGGCGAGGCGGGGCACGATCGGGCGATCCGGGTGCTGCTGGCGGACGACAACGTGCTGATCCGGGAGGGCGTGCGGGCGCTCCTCGCACTGGCGGAGGACATCGAGGTCGTCGCCGACGCCGGTGACTTCGACGAGCTCGTGGCGGCGGCCGAGGCGCAACGCCCCGACGTGGTGGTCACCGACATCCGCATGCCCCCGGGCTTCGGCACGGAGGGGATCGAGGCCGCGCAGCAGGTCCGCCGCCGGCACCCCGGCACCGGCGTGGTCATCCTCTCGCAGTACGACGACCCCGACTACGCGCTCGCCGTGCTGGGTGAGGGCGCCAGCGGCTACGCCTACCTGCTCAAGGACCGCGTCGCCGACGGCGACCGCCTCGTGCGAGCCATCCGCGAGGTGGCCACGGGTGGCTCGATGCTCGACCCGACGATCGTCGGTGCGCTCCTCGACCCGGCCCGCCCGGCGGACGACCGTTCGGCCCACGAGGCGGCCCTCCTGTCCCGCCTCATGCCGAGTGGCCTCGCCGACCGGCTCCGGGTCGACCCCACCGAGGTGGACCGGACGGAGCGGGTCACCGTCACCGTGCTGATGTCCGACGTCCGCGGGTACTCGCGCATCTCGGAGCACACCGATCCGACGGTGCTCGCCGCGCAGCTCAACGAGCACCGCGCCGCCATGAACCGGGCGATCCTCGACGAGGGCGGCTGCGTCATGGGGTATGCCGGCGACGCCGTCATGGCCGTGTTCGGCCCGTTGGGCGCGTGCCCGGGGGACGCGCGGACCGGTGAGCGGAGCGATGCAACGTGCGCGGATCACGCCGAGCGGGCCGTGCGGGCGGCCCGCACCATGCACCTCCGCCAGCAGGAGATCGACCGGCGCTGGATCGCCGAAGGGCTCTCCCCCTTCGGGCTCGGCATCGGCATCTCGACCGGTGAGGTCGTCGCCGCGATGCTCGGCTCGGAGGAGCGTCTCGAGTACACGGTCGTCGGGGACACGGTGAACCTCGCCGACCGCTTGCAGGACCTGGCCCGGCCGGCGGGTGAGACGGTGCTCAGCGAGCGCACGTGGGCAGCGATGGTCGAGGACGGCGCCGGACGGTCGTGGGGCGTCGAGCGCCTCGACACCCGCCTGGTGAAGGGGCGGAACACCCCGGTGACGCCGCTGCGGTTGCTACCGTCCCGGGATCCCGGCTGGGGTGCGTCGTCCGGCGCCGACTGGTCCTCGGGTGCACTGATGGAGATGACGGGGATCAGCGGATGAACGAGGGCGACCAGACGGCCGAGCTGGTGCTCTCGGTGCGTGACGTGCGGCGGACGTTCGAGGCCGAGCTGGCGCCGGTCCGGGCCCTCCGCGGCGTCGACCTCGACCTCCGGCGCGGCGAGATGGTGTCGATCATGGGGCCGTCGGGGTGCGGCAAGTCCACGCTCCTCAACCTGGTGGCCGGGCTCGACGTCCCCGACGACGGCTCCATCGCCGTGGCGGGCGAGGAGATCACCGGTCGCGACGAGGACTGGCTCGCCCGCATGCGGCGCCGCCACGTCGGCATCGTGTTCCAGTTCTTCAACCTCCTCGACGGCATGACCGCGCTGGAGAACGTGGTGCTCCCCGCGATGATCACCGGGCGGGCGAACCGGCGGCTCGCCGAGCGTCGTGCCCGCGACCTCCTCGACCTCCTGGGCCTGGCCGACAAGGCCTCGGAGATCCCGGCCGTCCTCTCGGGCGGGCAACGTCAGCGGCTCGCCATCGCACGCGCCCTCGCCAACCAGCCGACGCTCCTGCTGGCCGACGAGCCCACCGGCGCGCTCGACAGCGAGGGCGGGCACGAGGTCCTGGAGCTCTTCCGGCGGTTGCACGGCGAGGGCCAGACGATCCTGCTCGTCACGCACAGCGACGAGGTCGCGGCCGGCACGCAGCGGGTCGTCCACCTGCGTGACGGTCTGGTGGAGCGGATCGAGCAGGGGGGCGGGACCGAGGCGTTCGAGCGCACGCGGACCCGGTGACATGCGCGTGAGCCGCGCCGGGATCGCCCTCGCTGTCGGCGTCGTGGGTGGCGCCGCGGCGCTGGTCGTGCTCGACACCTCGACCTGGACGGTGATCGTCGCCTGCCTCGCCGCGGTGTGGGGGGCGTGCGGCGCGGTGGCCTGGCGGCCGGCCGACGGTTCGTACCTCGGACGACTCCTGCTCTCGGTCGGCGCGGTGGGCGTGGTCGCCGCGGCGGCCTCGGTGCGGCTCGCCGACGGCGCCGGTGCCGACGTGGCAGGTGTGATCCGCGCGCTGGGCGTCGCGGTCGGCATCGGGCTCCTCTTCCACCTCGTCGTGGCCTTGCCGACGGGCGTGCTCGGGCGGTCGCGACGTCGGTGGCTCGTCGGAGCGGGCTACGC
>JAEZFI010000045.1 GCA_023437745.1 Actinomycetes bacterium | reverse complement strand
GGGGTGGAGGGCCGAGGCGACGGCGAGGGCGCCGACGGGCTGCTCGGCCGGGTCGTCCCCCCGCCCGGGCGGCTGCGCGGGCCGCTGCGGGGCAGGGGACCGGCCACCTCGTCATCGAAGTCGTCGCCGAAGTCGTAGTCGCCGAGGTCGTCGTCGAAGTCGTCCTCGTCGAAGTCGAAGTCGTCGCCGAAACCATCGTCGAAATCGCTGTACTCGTCGTTGAGATCGAAGCTGTCGCCGAGGTCGAAATCGTCGGCGCCGTCGTCGAACGGGCTGAGCGCGAAGTCGTCGTCGCCGAACAGCGAGTCGCTGTTGCCCCCGCCGCCGTCGCCGTCGTCCCCGCCGCCCCACTCGTCGGACAGCGGGCCACCACCGCCGATGTCGGCAGCGTCCGCGGCCGAGTTCAGCGGCCGGCCGTCCTCGCGGGACACCGCGGTGCCCATGCCGACGAGACCGCCAACCACTGCGGCGATGGCGGCGGTGCTGCCCACGGTCGGCGCCATGTGCTTGAGCTTGGCGAGCAGGCCCTTGTCGGCGCCCGCGGCCCCGGCCGCCCCCCCCCCCCGGCATCGCGCTGCCGGGCGGGTCCACCTGGCGGCAGGGCAGCTGGTCCAGTCAGCTGGTCAGGGCCTGCGCCGCCAGCTCCTTGACCGTTGCGTTGGACCAGCGGAGCTGGCGAAGGGTCTCGGGGTGGCAGCGCTTCGTCAGCGCCAGCAGCTCCTTCGCCTGGATGGCCTGGGCGGTCTGGGCCAGCACCTCCCAGTCGAGGGACGTTCCGGCTGCCATGCGGTGCACCCGCCGCAGGTCGGCGAGGAGGAGCAGCGCCGGCTCCGGGCGCCGCCCCAGCAGCTCGGCTCCCTTCTCGCGGACGGCGGTGGCGATCCCGCTCGGAGCCTTCGGCTCGGGGTCGAGGTCGAGCCCGAAGTCGCGCCCGGCCTCCGCCAGCTCGGACACGTGTCGCTGGGACCATGCGGCCAGGTCGCAGGCGAGGTGGAACACGCCGTGCTCCGTCTCGTGGCGGGCAGCCACCTGGAGGAGCTCGACCGCGAGGTCGTTCTCGGACCGGTGGAGCTCCTCGATGGCCAGGGCGATCATCTCGGGACCTCCCCGTTCGAGTCGATGCTCTCGCTGGCGAGCGCGTCGGGGCCGCCGGACGTCGGCGTGACCGTCGCGTCCACGGGCTTGGACGCGGTGTTCGTCGGCGCCGGTGCCGGCTGCCCGTCCGAGCCTGCGAGCCGGTCGAGACGGGCTGCCGCCGTCTTGTAGAGCGGTTGCCGTGAGGCGGCGTCCCAGTCGGTGATCGTCAGCTCGTTGGCGGCCCGACTGGGGGCGTCGCCCGGCTCGTGTCCCGCCGCGGTGTCCCAGTAGCCGTAGTGGAACGGCACGAACAGCACGCCGGGTCGTATCCCAGCGATGCGCGCCTTCGCCTCGATCCGACCACGGGGTGTCGTGACGGCGACGAGGTCGCCCTCGGCGATGCCGTGCTGATCCGCATCGCCGGCCGACACCTCGACCCACACCTCCGGCGCCGCGGCCTGGAGCTGGGGCGCCCGGCCGGTCTTCGTGCGGGTGTGGAACTGGAAGAGCGTGCGCCCCGTCGTGAGCTGCATCGGGTGCTCCTCGTCGGGGATCTCGTGGGGCGGCACGTAGTCGGCGGCCTTGATCACGGCCTTGCCCGTGGGGTTCAGCGCCTTGTACTCGACGGGCTCGACCGGAGCACCCGTGACCAGGTCGCGCCCGTAGGTCTCGCAGACGTCCGGGTGCGCCCACGAGATGCCGTCGCCGTAGAGGCGTTCGCAGCCGTCGGGGTGCTCGTCGTTGCACGGCCACTGGATGCCGCTCCCACCGCGCAGCCGGTCGTACGTGATGCCCGTGTAGTCGCAGGGTCGCCCCGCGGAGCACTCCTTCCACCCCTCGAACGCGCCCTCGGCGTCGGACCACTTCACCAGCGGCGCGCCGTCCTTGTCCTCCAAGCCGAGGCGGTGGGCGAAGTCGATGAAGATGTCGAGGTCCGGCCGGGCCTCCCCCGGCGGTTCCACCGCCTTCTCCGAGAGGTGCACCGTCCGGTCGGTGTTGGTGAAGGTGCCCGTCTTCTCGCCCCACGTGGCCGCGGGCAGCACGACGTCGGCGAGCTGCGCCGTCTCGGTGAGGAACAGGTCCTGCACGACCAGGAACAGGCCGTCGTCGGCGAGGATGCGTCGCACCCGGGCCAGCTCCGGGAGGGAGACCGCAGGGTTCGTGCCGTTCACCCAGAGGAAGCGGATCGAGCCCTGCTCGGCGTACCGCATCATCTGCATCAGGTGGGTCGGTGCGGTGTAGTGCGGGATCGTGGCCGGGTCGATGTTCCAGACACGACCGAGGTCGGCGAGGTGATCGTCGTTGGCCCAGTTCCGGAACGCCGCCAGGTCCCCGTCGGCGCCGCACTCGCGGGTGTTCTCCGCAGTCGGCTGGCCGTTCATCTGCAGGACCCCCGCACCGGGGCGGCCGAGCATGCCACGGAGGATGTGCACGTTGTTCACCTGGACGGCCGCGGCCGTCGCCTGGTTCGACTGGTAGAAGCCCTGGAGCACGGTCGAGAGGAGCCGCTCGGCCGTGCCGAGGAGCTCGGCGGCGGCGCGCAGGTCACGCGCCGGGACGTCGCAGATCGTCGCGACCTCCTCCGGGGTGTAGGGCGCCACCCGTTCGACCAGCTCGTCGTACCCCACGGCGTTCGCCTCGAGGTAGGACTCGTCGACCCACCCGTTCGCGATGAGCTCGTGCAGGAGGCCGTTCATCAGCGCGAGGTTCGTCCCGAGGCGCGGCGCCAGGTGGACCGTCGCTGCCTCGGCCACCGGCGTGCGCCGCGGATCGACGCACAGGACTCGCGGCGCGTCCACCCCGGCGAGCCGATCGAGCATCCTGGCCCAGAGGACCGTCTGGGTCTCGGCGACGTTGTGCCCGTAGAGCGCGATGACGTCCGCATGGTCGACGTCGCTGTACGAGCCGGGCTGACCGTCGCACCCGAACGACTCCTTGAGCGCCTCGCTCGCCGTTGCGGTGCACAGACGCGTGTTGCCGTCGACGTGGTTCGTGCCGATCCCGCCGTGGGCGATCAGTCCGAGCGTGTAGTACTCCTCGAGGAACAGCTGCCCGGAGGTGTAGAAGCCGACAGCGCTGGGGCCCTGCTCGTCGAGCAGGTCACGCACCCGCCCCACCACGGCGTCCATCGCCTCGTCCCAGCTGCACTCGACCAGCCGCCCGCCGCGGCGGATCAGCGGCGAGGTGAGCCGGTCGGGCGAGTGGTTGGCCTGCCATCCGAAGAGGTCCTTCGGACCGAGCCGGCCGTGGTTGACCCGGTCGGCGGCCCGCCCCCGGACGCCGACGATCCTGCCGTCCTGCACGGCGATGTCGAGCGCGTCCCCGTTGGAGTGCAGGATCGATGCCGATTGCACCCAGCGGTCCACCGACGCCTCGTCGACGCCCGGCTGCAGGTAGGTGTCCACCCGCACCGGCCACGTCTCGCCCGGTCCGTAGGGGGTCCGGGTTCCCCACGGCTCCTGGATGCGGTCCACCCGTGTCACGCGCGCGGCCGTACCCGTTCGCCACGTCGACGATGCGCGGTCGAGGCATTTCTTCTCTCTCCTCACCTCTCTCCTCACCGTTCCTCCTGTCGCTCGGGGTTCCTGGGCCATGCGGGTTGGCTCGGCGGCCCGGCGGGTAGGGGCCTCCCATGACCACGAGACAACGACAGGTTCGGCAGGTCGAGCGGGCGATCGACGACCTCGCCCAGCCCGACGACCGGGATCCGGTCCCCGAACGCGGCCACTCCGTGGCCGACCGCATGGAGCGCCACCACCACGAGGCCACCCACGTCGGCGGACAGACCAAGGGCGGCCTCGCCGGGGCGCTCGTCGGTGGCGTCATCGGCGCGCTGCTCCTGAGTCCGTTCGGCCTCATCGGCTGGGGTGACGCGGACGTCGCGCTGGGCCTGCGCATCCTCACGTGCGCGATCATCGGGGCGATCGCCGGCGGCACCGTGGGCCTCGTCTACTGGGGCGGCCGGCTGCCCGAACTGGACGGCTCGACGCTCTCGGCCGACGGCGAGCCGCAGTCGAGCACCTCGCCCGCCGATCCGAAGATGGACGAGCGGGGCCGACCCGCCTGACGGGCACTCGCGGTCGGTTCGTCGGCCCACCGACCGGGAGTCGGCTCTGCTGCCGCCCCGTCGAGGATCCGGCGCAACGCACGCCAGACCTCGTGGACGCCCAGCTCCGCCAGCCCGGGGTCCAGGTCGCGACCGTGCGGGTCACCGCGGCGCCCCGCCCAGAGCGCGATGTGACGAGGACCGGGTGGCGGCCCCCATTCCGCGGGCGGCACGGGACCGAACAGCACCACGCTCGGCCGGTCGAACGCAGTGGCCAGGTGGGCGACCCCGGTGTCCCCCACGACGACGGCGGCGGCGCCGGCCACCACGGCGGAGAACGACAGCAGGTCGAGGTTCGTCGGCACGATCGCTCGCTCTCCCACCCGGGACGACTGGGCGATCCACCGGAGCCGACGGTCCTCCCCGGGACCGCCCGAGAGTCGCACGGGCATCCCGTCACGCCGGAGGCGCGCCGCGATGCGCGACCAGCGGTCCGCTGGCCAGCGTCTCCCCGGCGCCCCGGCGCCGACGTGGAGCAGGACGGGCGCGCCAGGCACCGGCGTCACGGGAGGCGTCAGTCGGAGCGAGGTGCGGTGGGCGTCGACGCCGTAGTGCCCGAGCAGTCGGCGCCACCGATCGACCTCGTGCTCGCCCTCGCGCCACGTCGGCCCGTCCGACGACTCCGGGACGTCGCCGTGCCGGTGGCCCCACAGCACCCGCGGGCCCGCGGTGAGGAGGAAGCGGTGCGATTCGGGTCCGCTGCCGTGGAGGTTCACCGCGATGGCACCCTCGAGCGAGGCAGGCGGCACGTCGGCGATCGAAGCCACTGGGCGCACCTCGTGACCCAGCCCGTGGGCGCGGGCGAACGGCACCAGCCACGGCGACGTCCACAGCTCGGTGCGGCCTGCGGAGCGCAACGCGGACAACGCCGGCACCACGCAGAGCAGGTCGCCGAGCCCGCTCGCCCTCAGCGCCACGTAGCGGGTCATCGGAGAACGCCGGCCAGCTCGGCGACGGCGGCCACCACGTCCCCCGGCCGCACTGCGGCGAGGCACGCCTGCTCGTCGAGGGGACAGACCCGGCTCCGACACCCGGCGCACGCGATGTCGAGTCGGCCGAGCAGCCGATGGGGAACGCCCCACGGGCGCCATGCGTCGGGATCCACCGTCGGCGCGAAGATCGAGACCACGGGTACGCCCAGCGCCGCAGCGAGGTGGGCCGGACCCGTGTTGCCGACGACCACCGCCGAGGCGCCGGCGAGGACGCACGCCAGGTCGTCGAACCTCGAGGTGATCGCCGCACGCACCCCGTCCGGCTGGTGGGCGAGGACACGATCGACCAGCCGGCGCTCGGCGACCGAGCCCGTGACCACCACGGCGGTGCGGCGGCCGAGCTCCGCCACGATCGCCGCCCACCGGTCCGGATCGAGGGTGCGCGCCGGGACGCTGCAGCCGGGGTGCACCACCACGTAGGGACCCACTTCGGACCAGTCGCCGGGCGTGGGGGCGCCGGCGATGTGCAGCGACCGGTCGTCGCCCTCCTCCAGCACGTAGCCCGCGGCGGCCGCCACGGCGAGCATGCGCTCGACCTCGTGCATCGGTGGCGGGGGCGGGACCCGGACGTCGAGGAGGGACCCGGGGTAGTCCTCGGAGATCGCGGTGATCCACGGGACCCCGGCCAGGCGCAGGAGCAGGGCGGTCGGTAGCGCCGACTGGTGGTACGAGGTGAGCACCAGCGCCTCGTCCGCGCGCACCGCCCGCAGCGACTCGACCAGTCGCTCGTGCTGCGCTTCGTCGTACGGCACGGGGTCGGCGCTGATCCACGGCAGCTCCACCTCGACGACGTGCCCGATCCCCGGCAGCCGCTCGGCCGCAGGCCGCCCGCGAGGCGACACGGCCATCACCACACGTGCACCGCTGGAGGCGACCGCGCGCACCGCCGGCCCGGCCAGCAGCACGTCCCCGAGGTTGTCGGCGCGCACGATGAGGACCGTGCGCGACCCCTGGCTGGTCGATCGATCAGGTGGTCGTTCCACGTGTGTCGGGAGTCGTCTCCCGCACCTCCTGTCCGCCCACTACCCGCCCCCGAGCGTCGCGAACCACGGCAGAGAATTCGTCACGAGGACTGTTCTGACCGCGAGGTCGATGGGTAGGCCGAAGTGGATGCGCAGAGCCGCTTCCACCTCCCGTCTCCCGACCCCAGGGTCACCGGTCACGTACGACGTCGTGGTGCCGACGGTCGGACGGAGCTCGCTCGCGACGCTGGTCGCCGCCCTGCGTGCGCAGGTCCCGCCCACCACCCGCATCGTGGTGGTGGACGACCGCCCGGCGCCGAGCGCACCACTCGACCTCGGGGCCGGAGTGGTGGTGCGGCGCTCGGGTGGGCGGGGGCCGGCCTTCGCCCGGAACGTCGGTTGGAGCGGCACCGAGGCCTCGTGGATCGTCTTCGTGGACGACGACGTCCGGGTCGGACCCGAGTGGTCGTCCACCCTGGCGGCCGACCTCGTCGCCGTCGCCGGCCGCCCGGAGGTCGGTGCCGTCCAGGGTCGGGTGCAGGTCCCGGTGGCCGGCCGCTCGACCGATTGGCAGAACAGCGTGAGGGCCCTCGAGCAGGCGGCGTGGATCACCGCCGACATGGCCGTCAAGGTCGACGCGCTCCGTTCGATCGGCGGTTTCGACCCGACGTTCCCCCACGCGTTCCGCGAGGACACCGACCTGGCGATCCGCCTCCGCCGTGCCGGTTGGACGTTGGTGCGGGGCGCTCGGCGTTCCACTCACCCCGTTGCAGAGGCGCCCTGGTGGGAGAGCGTCCGACGCCAGCGGGGGAACGCCGACGACGCCCGCCTCCTCCTCCGGCACGGGTGGGGCTGGCGGCGCCTCGGCGACGTGCCGCGTGGTCGACGGCCGATCCACGCGGCGACGGTGGCCGTCGCGCTGCTGGCGGTCAGCGGCCGTCGTTCGAGGCGAGGGCGTGTCGCTGCGCTCGTGTGGGGCACCGCCACCGCGGAGCTCACCGCCCGGCGCTGGTGGGGTGCGAGCAGGCGTCCCGGTGAGCTCGCCGCGCTGTTCGCCACCTCCCTGGCGATCCCTCCTGCCGCGGTCGGGTGGTGGCTGCAGGGTCTGTGGCGCGGCTGGTCACGCGCCCCTCGCGTCGACGGCCTCCTCTTCGACCGCGACGGCACGCTCATCGTCGACGTGCCCTACAACGGCGACCCGGAGAGGGTGGACCCGGTTCCCGACGGATCCGCCGCGCTGCGCAACGCGCGCTGCGCCGGTGTGGCCGTCGGTGTGGTGTCGAACCAGAGCGGCATCGGACGTGGCCTGCTCTCCCCCGACGACGTGCGCGCAGTGAACTCGCGGGTCGAGGAGGTCCTCGGCCCCTTCGACGTGTGGGAGTGGTGCGGCCACGTCGACGGTGACGGCTGCACCCGCCGCAAGCCCCACCCCGGCCTCGTCATCGACGCGGCGGCCTCGATGGGCGTCGATCCGCGCCGGTGCGTCGTCATCGGCGACATCGGCGCCGACGTCGAGGCCGCCCTCGCAGCAGGCGCCACGGCGATCATGGTGCCGACCGCAGCGACCAGGCCGGCGGAGGTGCTGGCTGCGCCGACGGTCGTGGACCGACTCGCCGCAGCGACCGAACTGGCGCTCCTGACTCCGGGGCCCGGGCGATGAGGGTGGCGATCTGGCATCAGCACGGGTCGTGGACGACAGCGTTCGTCCAGGGCTCCCACGACTACCTGATCCCGGCGAACCCGCAGCGGGACGCCGACGGTCGAGGTCGAGCGGCCACCTGGACGTGGCCTGCCTCGGCGCAGGAGGTCACACGGGAGCGCGCCCCGTACGCCCGCCCGGACGTCGTGGTGGTCCAGCGGCCGGTCGAGCTGACCTCACTGGTCGAGGACTGGTTCGGACTCCGACCCGGGATCGACGTCCCCACCGTGGTCCTCGAGCACAACATGCCGAGGGGCGACATCGCCGAGATGCGGCACTGGGCCGCGGATCGGCCGGAGCTCCTCGTCGTCCACGTCACGCACCACAACGCGCTGCTGTGGGACGTCGGCGCGACGCCGAGCACCGTGGTGGAGCACGGGATCCCCGACCCGGGTCACCGCTACTCGGGCGAGGTCCCGGCCGCCGCCGCGGTGATCAACGAGGCGGTGCGTCGCTGGCGCCTGGTCGGGACCGACCTCCTCGACGGGTTCGCCAGGATCGCCCCGGTCGACCTCTACGGGATGGGCAACGACGACGTCGCCGACTGCGTCGAGGGCGTGGCGCCCCGCGGGGATCTCACCCACCCCGAACTGCACCGGGAGGTCGCTCGTCGCCGGTGCTACCTCCACCTCAACCGGTGGACGTCGCTCGGCCTGTCGCTCCTCGAGTCGATGATGCTGGGCGTCCCACCCCTCGCCGTCGCGGCGACGGAGGCGCCGTCGGTGGTGCCGAACGGCGGTGGTCTCGTCGCGAGCGACGTGGGGCAGTTGCACGAGCGGTACCGGGACTACCTGGTCGCACCGGAGCGCGCCACGGAGGAGGGCAGCCTCGCCCGCGAGGCCGTCCGCACCCGATTCGCGCTGACGCGGTTCCTGCAGGACTGGGACGAGGTGCTGAAGGAGGTTTCGTCATGACGGATGCATCATTCGCCCGCGGCATCCACCGGATCGACATGGTCTCCGAGCACGCGAGTCCGCTCGCCGTCCTCGGCGGTGAGGACGCCGGCGGCCAGAACGTGGTGGTCGCGGAGCTCGCCACGAGGCTCGCCCGGCGCGGCGCCGAGGTGGTGGTGCACACCCGGCGGGACAGCACCGTGCTCCCCGACCGGGTCGAGCTGGCCCCCGGCGTCACCGTCCACCACGTCGCCGCCGGCCCTCCGGCCGAGGTGCCGAAGGACGAGCTGTTCCCCTACATGGACACGTTCGCCGACGGCCTCGCCCAGGTCTGGGCCGAGTCGCCACCCGACGTGGTCCACTCGCACTTCTGGATGTCGGGCTACGCCGCGGTGCAGGCGGCACAGCGGCACCACCTGCCCGTCGCGCACACCTTCCACGCCCTCGGGGTGGTCAAGCGTCGCCACCAGGGCGCCGCCGACACCTCGCCACCCAACCGCCTGGCCGTCGAGTCCCAGCTCCTGCACTCGGTCGACCGAGTGATCGCCACCTGCCAGGACGAGGTGCGCGAGCTCGTCGACCTTGGCGCCGACCCCAACCGGATCTCGGTCGTCCCCTGCGGTGTCGACCACGGCGCCTTCACCCCGAAGCGGCCGATCCGCCACGACCGCCTGCGCGTGCTGTCGCTGGGGCGCCTCGTCCCCCGCAAGGGCGTCGATGACGTGATCCGGGCCGTGGCGGCCGTGCGCGACGTCGAGCTCACGGTGGCCGGCGGACCGACCCCCGACGCGCTGTCCCTCGACCCCGAGGTCTGCCGCCTGTCGGGGCTGGCCGAGCGCCTGGGCGTCGCGGATCGCGTGCGCTTCGTCGGCCGCGTGGCGCGGGAGGAGGTCCCGCAGGTGATCGCCGCGCACGACCTCGCCGTGTGCGTGCCGTGGTACGAGCCCTTCGGGATCGTGCCGATCGAGATCATGGCGTCCGGGCGGCCCGTGGTCGTGTCGGCCGTCGGCGGGCTGGTCGACTCGGTGGTCGACGAGGTGACCGGTCTCGTCGTGCCACCCCGCAACCCGGCTGCGCTCGCCAGGTCGATCGCACGGCTGGCGGCCGACCCGCTGCTCCGCCACCGCCTCGGGACAGCCGGGGCGGCTCGCGGCCGGGAGCAGTACTCGTGGGACGTGATCGCCGAGCAGGTGGAGCAGGCCTACCAGTTGACGGCCATGGCGAACGTGTCCGAGGGGGCGCGGTCGTGATCACGGACCACCGCCCCTCGACGACCGGAGACCTGCGGGCGCGGCTGCACGGCTCCGTCGACGCCGTGGCGTCGCTCGAGCAGCACGTCGACGAGATCGCTGCCTGGGCCTCGCTGCTCGCTGGGACGTTCGGCGCGGGCGGCAGGCTGCTCGCTGCGGGGAACGGGGGCTCGGCGGCCCAGTCGGGACACCTCGTGGCGGAGATCGTCGGGCGGTTCGAGGGCGAGCGGACGGCGCTGCCCGCCGTGTCGCTCGTGACCGACCCCGCGGTGGTGACCGCGCTGGGGAACGACTACGGCTTCGAGCACATGATCGAGCGTCAGGTGGCCGCGCACGCACGGCCCGGCGACGTCGTCGTGCTGCTCTCCACGTCGGGTCGCAGCCCGAACCTGGTGGCCGCAGCTGCGCAGGCGACGGCGTCGGGCGCGCATCCCTGGGGTCTGATCGGCCCGGGCGACTCACCCTTGGCGCAGGCGTGCGAACGGTCGATCCGGGTCGATGCCCGGGCGACCTCGCACATCCAGGAGGGCCACCAGGTCCTCATCCACCTGCTGTGCGCGGCGCTGGACGGCGAACTGAGCGGCATGGAGCCCGACGACGAGACGGGTCCGGGCACGTGACGCCTCGGGTGCTCGTCGTCGGCGATGCGTTCCTGGACGTCGACGTGTCGGGGGCAGCGGATCGGCTCTCGCCCGACGGTCCGGTGCCGGTGGTCACGCAGGCGCACACCACGCGACGAGGGGGCGGCGCCGCGCTGACCGCGGTGCTGGCCCAGCGCGCGGGTGCGCAGGTCACCCTCGCCACGGCACTCGCGCCGGACCGGGCGGGTGACGAGGTGCGGCGCTGGACGACTCGGCACGGCGTCGAGGTGGTCGACCTCGCACAGGGCGAAGGGGTCACGGGGATCAAGACGCGCATCCGCGTCGACCGCACCACCGTGACGAGGGTGGACCGGGCGGCAACGCCGCCCGAGCTGCAGGTCGTCGGTTCGCTCGACCGCGTCGGTGGAGGCGCGGACGTCGTCCTCGCCTCGGACTACGGGCTCGGGCTCCTGCGCCACCCGCTGCTCAGGAAGGCGTTGCAGGGCACGGCGCCCGTGGTGTGGGATCCGCACCCGCGAGGGGCCCCGCCGCTGCCCGGCGCACGGGTGCTCACCCCCAACCTGGCCGAGCTCGCCGCGATGACGGCCGATGAGGGAAGCCCGTCCGGCCGGTCGCCGATGGCCCGCCGCATCGATGCCGCGCGTCGACTGCGGGCGTCCACGGGTGCGGGTGCCGTCGCGCTCACCTGCGGAGACGAGGGTGCCCTCGTCGTGGAGGAGGGCATCCCGCCCCTCGCCGTCACGGGGCACCCTGTCGTGGGCGACGCGTGTGGGGCCGGTGACTGCTTCGCCGGGGAGCTCGCCGTGTGCCTCGGCAGCGGGCTGCTGCTCTCGGACGCCGTCGTCCGCGCCGTGCACCGGGCGGGCGAGCTCGTCGCGCTCGGTGGCGTCGCCGCTCTGGAGGCGACCCCGGGCGGTGGCCGGTCCGGCGAGGATGCCGAGAGCGTCGTGCGACGGGTCCGCGCCGCCGGGGGCGTCGTGGTGGCCACGGGCGGCTGCTTCGACCTGATCCACGTCGGCCACGTCGAGCTGATCCGTGCTGCTGCGCGGCTGGGCGACTGCCTGGTCGTGCTGCTCAACTCGGACCGCTCCGTCACGGATCTCAAGGGTCCGGGACGTCCGGTGGTCGGCCAGGAGGACCGCGCCTCGGTGCTCCGAGCGATGTCGGACGTGGACGCCGTCGTGGTCTTCGACGAGCCCACTCCCGTCGAGACGCTCCGACGCCTCCGACCCGACGTGTTCGTGAAGGGCGGCGACTACCACTCACCGCTGTCGATCCCCGAGCGCGCCACCGTGGCGGAGTGGGGTGGCGAGGTCGTCGTGGTCCCGTACGTCTCGGGACGCAGCACGTCCCGTCTGATCGAGCACAGCGCGCAGGGCGCAACGGGATGAACCATGGAGGTGCCACCGTGAGCGAAGAGAACCCGATCCCCCGGCGAGCGCTCGTCACCGGGGGGTCGTCGGGCCTGGGCGCCGCATGCGTCGACCTGCTGGGCCGGCGCGGCTGGGAGGTCGCGGTCCTCGACCGTGACCCGCCGAACGGCGACCTGGAGTACCTGGCCGTCGACCTCACCGACGCCCGGCGCGCCGAGGACGCAGTCCGGAGCTGGACCGAGGGGCGTGGCCTCGACGCGCTCGTCTGCGCGGCGGGGACCGACGCGTGCGGAGCGCTGGGCTCGGTGCCGTCCGAGGCGTGGGAGCGGGTCATCCAGGTCAACCTCATCGGCCTCGCCGCCACGGTCCGCGCCGCGCTCCCGGCCCTCCGGGCATCGCGGGGCAGGGTCGTGACGGTCGCATCGACGCTCGCCCTGCGCTCGCTGGGCGACGCCAGCGCCTACTGCGCGTCGAAGGCCGGCGTCCTCGCGTTCTCCCGGTGCCTCGCGGTGGAGGAGGCGGGCACCGTCGGGGTCACCACGCTCATCCCGGGCGGGATGCGCACCGCCTTCTTCGACGGGCGGACGGAGCAGTACCGGCCCGGCCCGGACGCCCACCTGAACGATCCCGCGGTGGTGGCGGCGTCGATCGCCTTCGCCCTCGACCAGCCGCCGGGCTGCGAGGTGCGGGAGCTGGTCGTGTGCCCCGACACCGAGGGCTCCTGGCCCTGAGCTGACGCGAGCGTCGACTGCCGAACCTGGCCGGAAGGCGGTGGCGGGGCACCGACTTCCGGCCGGGTTCACGGCCTTTCGAGGTTCGAGGGTCCCCCGACCGCTACCTCCGACGGTGGACGAGGAACGGACCGAGTGCCAGCACGTCGATCGGACTGCTGCCGAAGCACTCCAGGGCGTCCGACGGGCTGTCGACCATCGGGCGGCCTGCCGTGTTAAAGCTGGTGTTGACGACCACCGGCACGCCGGTGCGAGCGTCGAAGCCGTCCAGCACGGACGCCATCAGCGGCTCCTGTGCCCGGTCGACCGTCTGGGCGCGGGCGGTGCCGTCCACGTGCACGACCGCCGGGATCCGCTCGCGCCAGCCGTCGCGCACCCGATGCACGAACAGCATGTGCGGGCTCGGGATCGGCCCGTCGAAGATCTCCGACGCCCGCTCCAACGTGACCATCGGTGCGACGGGCCGGAACTCCTCGCGGCCCTTGATGTCGTTCAAGCGGTCGAGGTTGCCCGCCGGACGCGGGTCGGCCAGGAGGCTCCGGTGACCGAGCGCACGAGGCCCGAACTCGCTCGCCCCCTGGAACCATGCGACGACGTGGTCGGTGGCCAGGCAGTCCGCCACGGCACCCGCCAGGTCGAGAGGCCGCTCGTAGGGCACGTGCGCCCGGCGGAGCACCTGCTCGACCTCTGCGTCGGACCAGCTCCGCCCCAACGCCGCGGTCGCCATGGGGGCGGGGTCGTCGCCCAGCTCCGCCGACACGTACATCGCTGCGCCGAGCGCGGTGCCCGCATCGCCGGCGGCCGGTTGCACCCACACGTCGCGGAACGGCCCCGAGCGCCAGAGCACCTCGTTGGCGACGCAGTTCAGAGCGACGCCGCCCGCCATCACCAGGGCGTCGTGACCCGTTCGCTCGTGCAACCAGCTCCCGGTCTCGAGGAGGACCTCCTCCAGGCGCCGCTGCACGGAGGCGGCGAGGTCCATGTGACCCTGCCCGGGCCCCTGCGTCGCCTTCGGCACCCATCGGCCGAAGTCGACCGGCGACGTGTGGACGCCGCCGTCCGGCACGGCGGTGACGAGCTCGCGGAAGTCGTCGAGCCACCGCGGTGTGCCGTACGACGCCAGCGCCATCACCTTGTACTCGTCGCTCGAACGGTGGAACCCGCAGTGGACGGTCAGCTCCTCGTACAGCAAGCCCAGGGAGTGCGGCAGCTCCTGGCTGAAGAGCGGCGTGAACGCGCCGTCGACCACGTCCCCGCCGAGCATCGAGTGGCGCTCACCACGCCCATCGGCGACCAGCACGGCGCAGTCGCGGTGCGGCCCGCCGAGGTACGCCGACGCCGCGTGCGCGACGTGGTGGGCGACGTGGCGGAACGGGACGCGCTCGGACCCCGGGAAGGCCGACGCCACGAAGTGGGGCGCACGGCGGACGAACAGCGTCCGCAACGGCTCCCATTCGCTCGCCGTCAGATCCTCCGACGCGGGCGGGGCCAGCGACGGATCGTACGAGTAGGCGATGGCGTCGAGATCGGCTGCCTCCATGCCCGCGGCCTCGAGGCACCACGTCGCCGCGGCCACGGGCAGCTCCCAGGTCGAGAACGGCACGGGCTCCTTGCCGTGCTTCCGCCGGCTGAAGCGCTCCTCCTCGGCGGCGGCGACGACGGTCCCGTCGACGACCAGCGCCGCGGCCGGGTCATGGAACACTGCGTTGAGACCGAGCACAGCAGCCACCGCGGTCCTCCTCGGAAGGGATCGAGGGTGGACTACCCGCGGGTGGCGCAGGCAGAACGGCGGCGATCGCTGCGGCGACCGACGGTCGGCTCGGAGGGCCGCGTCACGACGCGGCGTCGACCGCGACCTCGCCCGCCTGACGCACGCGGGAGACGGCCCGTCGGAGGAGACGCGACATGTAGGACTGGCTGACCCCGTACGCCTGCGCCAGGTCCTCCTGGCTCCGACCCTTGAAGTAGCGCAGGAGCACCAGCTCGCGCGTCGACGGGTCGACACGGTCCAGCGCCTCCTTCAGCCACATGTTCTCCGTCGCCCGCTCCATCTCCTCGTCGTCCACCGCCGGCTCGTAGACCCATCCGTCCAGGCCGGTTCGCAGGTCGATGTCCGCGCCATGGCGCAGATCGGAGACTTCGAAGGCCTCGAGCACGTCCTCGTCCCGCCACCCCAGCTCGGCAGCGATCTCGGGCACGGTGGGCGAACGGTGGAGCGACGACGTCAGCGTGTCGGCCGCCGAACGCACGCGGAGGTGCGCGTCGTGCAGCCGGCGGGGCGGGCGGATCAGCCACGTGCGGTCCCGGAGGTACCGCTTGCACTCGCCCTCCACGGTCCGATCGGCGAACGTCGCGAACGACGCGCCGCGACCGGGGTCGAACCGGTCGACCGCCCGCAGGATCGCGAGGAGGCCGAGCTGCCGGAGGTCGTCCGTCTCGATGCCCGGGCGGTGGAAGCGTGCGGCGTGGTAGTCCGCGACGTAGCGATAGCGCTCGATGATCCGGTCACGCGCCGGGATGGCACGGCCGGACTCCCAGTACGCGTCGAAGAGCGCGTTCTGCTCTTCCTCCGTCGGCTTCATCGCTGCCTCCGCGAGAACCCCACGCCATGTGTGCGGTCCCGATGGCCCGTTGTGGCCGCGCGTACCCCTGCCTTCGCTGATGACAAACATCATTCCAGCCCTGACGGCCGGATGACAGAGAAACTGCAGGCGCGCTGCCGGGTGCTCGCGGAGGGCGCGCTACCGGTCGGCCGGCGCCTCCGAGATGTCGGCGAGCGCAGAGCTCGGATCCATCCGGATGGCGAGGTCCCCGAGCGAGACGATGCCGACCGGCCGGCCGCCTTCGACCACCGGGATCCGCCGCACGGCCCCCTGGCGCATGCGGTCCGCGACCGCCTCGGCGTCCTCCTCGGGCGATGCGGTGAGCGGGTCCCCCGAGCAGATCTCGTCCACGGTGGTGACGTCGACGTCCATCCCGTCGGCCACTGCCCTGACCGTGATGTCGCGATCGGTGATGATGCCTTCGAGGCGGTCGTCCTCCACGACGAGCACGTCCCCCACGTCGAGGTCGCGCATCCGTTCGGCGGCCTCCCGCAGGGTCGTGCCTCGTGAGACGCAGCACGGCTCGCGGGTCATCAGGGCGCTGATCGCTGTCATGTCGGATTCCTCCTGGGACGGGTCCTAGGGGTCATCCCCCGTTCGGCTCAGGCCGAGAACCGTCGACCTGCGCCGACCGCCGCCGCCGCCGACCACCCGACCCCGACGGGCACGTCGTACACGCGGTAGGGCGAGCGGATCACGGGCCACGCCACGTTCCGGACGGGGATGCCGCCGGGGGTGCGTCCGCGTTCACGGCCGTGGTGCGCGTGCCCGTGGAGGACGAGATCGGCCCCGTGGGCGTCGATCGCCTCCGCGAGGCGGTAGTCCCCCATGAACGCCAGGATCTCGGCCCGTTCACCCTGGAGGGTGGCGAGGATCGGCGAGTAGTGCAGCAGCACCAGCCGCACGTCGGTGTCGAGCCCGGCGAGCGCGGCCGCCACGCCGTCGCTGGCCACGCCGCCGTGCGCGGCGAACGCCTTCATCTCCGGCTCACCGAACGCCGAGACCCCGAAGTCGGCCATCCCCCCGGCGAAGCCCTTCGCACCGGCGACGCCCACCGTGAGGCCGCGGATCTCGACCGTCGTCGCGGACTGCTCGAGCACGGTGACCCCCGCGTCCTCGAGCGTCGCGACGAGCGCGTCGGGCTGCTCCGCGTGGTGGTCGTGGTTGCCGAGCACGGCGACGACGGGGATCGCGACGTCACGGAGCAGGGCGGCGAGGCGCGTCGCCTCCGAGGACTCGCCGCATCGGGTCAGGTCCCCGGCGAGGAGCAGCAGGTCGGCGCGTTCGCCGACGTCGTCGAGGTCCGGGAGCACGCTGTCCTCCCCGACGTGGATGTCGCCCACCGCCGCCACCGCGACCGTCGGCGCCTCGAGCTCCGCCTGCGAGGTCATCCCGTCGACCCGGCGTCGCGCTCGCGACCACCCGGCTCCGCGTGAGCCGACGCCACCTCCAGGTCGTCGATCACCTCGCGGTCGACCGCCAGTTCGGCCGCCGCCTCGACGATCTGGCGGCGGGCCGACTCCGAGGTCACCCAGCCGCTCAGCGTCACGTGCAGCTCACCGACCTCGACGGCGATCCCCAGCTCGTGCGCCGCACCCAGCGCCAACCGCTGCCGGATGTGGGCGAGCACGTACTCGGGGGGCTCGGCGTGGCTCGGCGCGACGCCGGGATCCGTCATGCCGTCGCCCCGGTGTGGACCGTCCGGAACAGCGACTCGATGATCTCGGTCGGGACGGCGAGGTCGATGGACTCGGCGTACAGCAGCAGGCTGAGCACGCGACGGGGCCCGTGCCGTCGGGCGCGGTCGGCGAGGTAGTCCCAGTCGAGGTCGCAGCGCCGCATCACGCCCAGTGCGTCGTACCAGTGATGCGGTGAGTGCTCCGCCGCAGCGACCGCCTTGATGACGAGCAGGTCCTCGGGTGACACCGTGCGGACCGCGACGCCCTTGTAGTCCTGGACGCTGCTGCGCTCGAGCATCTCGTCGTCGACGTAGATGTCGCCGGTCGACCGGAAGATGAGGTCGATCAGCACGCCGTACCGGTGTGCCTTGTGCAACCAGGTCGGATCGTTGACCTCGGTCTCGAAGCCGCGGTCGGCCAGGTGCTTCGTCAGCTCGGCGACGTCGTCAGGGTGGACGAAGAGGTCGATGTCGTCGGTGTGGCGGGGCCGGGCCAGCGTGAAGGAACCCACCCCGCCCATGAGGAGCGCCCGGAACTCGGTGCCGGCGAGCGCATCCGACAGCTCGATCAGCGCGGCACGGAACGCCTCAGGCCCCGGCTCGTTGCCGTTCGGGTAGTGCTTCGGGTTCGACATGGCGGGACCTGTGCACGGGATACCCCCGCACGGACCAGGTCACACGCCGGACGAGTCGTCCGCCGTCGTCGCGGGCGCGCCGTTGCGACGGGCCCCGTCGGTGACGTCGGCGACGTCGGCGACGTCGCTGCCGTCGACCAACTCCACCTCGACGTCCACGTCGTCCTCGTCGTCCTCGTCGTCCAGCACGACCGCGTCGATCCGCTCGAGGTTGAACACCTCGTGGAGCCCCGTCAGCTCGAACAACCGGTAGGCCCGATCGCTGAGGCCGCGCAGGGTGAGCATCCCGAGGCGGCGCACCGACAGGAGGAGACCGAGGCCCGAGGAGTCGATGAACTCGACGGCCGACATGTCGAACACCACGTCCTGCGGACTGCCGGCGAACTCGTCGAGGACGTGCCGGAGGTCCCGCGCCGTCTCGACGTCGATCTCGCCGGCCAGCGCGACGACCGGCGGTGTCGCGTTGAGGTCGATGGTGATGGAGAGCCGCTGGCGGTCGCCCATGGACGGACGATAGCGGCCCACTCAGTGCGTTCGCCCGAAAACTGTGCGTGGCCTCCCCGCACCCCACGTTCTCGGCACCTCACGTTCTCGGCGCGAATTGTCCCGCCACGCGGGACAACACGCGCCGAGATGCCTCAGCCGGGCTCGCCGTCGAGCTCGGGGAGCCGCTGGGCCGCGCGTGGCGCGTCGGCGAAGAGATCGCCGACCTCCTCGAGACGATCGAAGATCGTGCGGATCGTCCAGCGGTCGGGCCGCAGGTCGGGGTCGTCCAGCTCGTCCCAGCGGATGGGCGCAGACACGGGGGCGCCCGGAGCGGGGCGGACGCCGTACGGCGCCACGAGCGTCTTGTTGATCGCGTTCTGCGTGTAGTCGAGGCGCGCGAGCCCTCGCCGGGCCGACTTCTCCCACTTCCAGCTCACGAGCTCGGGGACGACGCGGCCGACCGAGCGGGACACCGTCTCGACCCAGCGCGTCGTCTGCTGGAAGGTGTACTCCGGCACGATCGGGACCCAGATCTGGATGCCCCGTCGACCCGACACCTTGGGGAAGGCGGTGACACCGAGGTGCTCCAGGGCGGTGCGGTGCAGGCGGGCGAGTGTCAGCAGGTCCTCCCACGTGGTCGCAGTGCCCGGGTCGAGGTCGAACAGCGCGTAGGTCGGTCGGTGCACGTCGGGCAGCCGCGACGTCCACGGGTGCAGCTCGACGGCCCCGTAGTTGGCGAGCCACGCGACCGTGGGCGTGGAGTCCGCCACGAAGTACACCTTCGTCTCCCCGGCATCCGCCTCGTCGTTGTGCCACCGGCTGATCCAGCCGGGCGCGTGCGACGGGACGGCCTTGTTCCAGAAGCCGGACTGTTCCACGCCGTCGGGGTAGCGGTGGAGGTTCACGGGCCGACCGGCGAGGTGGGGCACGAGGTGCGGAGCGATCTGCGAGTGGTAGCGGATGAGGTCCCGTTTGGTGATGGCCGGCTCGTCGCCTCGAGGCGGGAAGAGCACCTTGTCCAGGTTCGTCAGCTTCAGCTCCCGGCCCGCGATCGTCCAGGTGCCCTTCTCCCCCAGTGCCGCCAGGGCGTCCAGCTTCTCGGGCTCCGGCCCGTGAGCACGGAGCAGCACCTCGGCGGACTCGGGGGCCGCCCCGAACTGCCAGAGGGCGTCGGGGTCGGCCAGCACCTCGTCGTTGGTCCGACCGGACCTGACGGACTGCGGATGGTCCTCCGGGTCCCAGCCGTCCACCGCTGCCTCGTCGCGCTTGTGGAAGAGCAGCCACTGCTCCTTCTCCCCCGCCCCGCCACCTCCCCGGCGCACGAGGACCAGGCGCCCGCACAGCTTCTCGCCGTGGACCTCGGCGTGCAGCTCGCCGGCGGCGACGGCCGCCGCCGCGTCCTCGGCGCCGTGCAGCTCCCACGTCCCGCGGTCCCACACGATGACGTCGCCGCCGCCGTACTCGCCCTCGGGGATCACACCCTCGAAGTCGATGTACTCGATCGGGTGGTCCTCGGTGCGGACGGCCAGCCGCTTGACGGCCGGGTCCAACGTGGGGCCCTTCGGCACGGCGAAGCTGACGAGCACGCCGTCGACCTCGAAGCGGAGGTCGTAGTGCAGACGGCGGGCCCGATGCCGCTGCACGACGAACCGCGGCGCAGTGCTGGACCCGCCAGGAGCGTCGCCGCCGACAGGCTCCCGCGTCCGGGTGAAGTCGCGCTTGTCCCGGTAGGTGCGGAGCTTCGTGGGCGCCGCGGAGCGACGTCGCTTCGACGTGGAGGGCTCGGCCATGGCACTCCTTCCCGGCTGCTGTGACGGGGTTCCCGCAACACGGGCCCGGCCAGACGGCCGGCCGGCCGGGCGCCGCCTCACGGCTGGAAGAGCACCTTCACCGCCCCGTCCTCCTTCTTCTGGAACATGGCGTACATCTGCGGGGCCTCGGCGAGCGGCACCCGGTGGGTCGCGAAGTCGTCCACGCCCAACGGGTCACCGTCGCCGGTCAGCAGGGGGAGGATGTCCTCGGTCCACCGGCGGACGTTCGCCTGGCCCATGCGGATGGTGAGCTGCTTGTCGAACATGGTGAGCATCGGGAGCGGATCGGCCGCGCCGCCGTAGACGCCGGAGATCGACAACGTGCCGCCGCGCCGGACGACGTCGACGGCGGCGTGGAGCGCCGCCAGGCGGTCGACGCCCGCCTTCGTCATCAACTTCGCCTCGACGGGGTCGGGCAACATCGCGGCCAGCCGCTGCGCGAGCTTCCCGCCTGGCGAGCCGTGTGCCTCCATCCCGACGGCGTCGATGACCGCGTCGGGGCCTCGCCCGTCGGTGCGATCCCTCAGCACGTCGCCGAGGTCGTCGGCGTGGTCGCGGAGGTCGATCGTCTCGACGCCGCGCTGCTCCGCCCGGGCGAGACGCTCGGGCACGAGGTCGACTCCGAAGACCCGCTCGATGCCGAGGTGCTGGGCCACGCGGAACGCCATGTCACCGATCGGCCCGAGGCCGAGCACGGCCAGCGACCCGCCGGCTGGGACCCCCGCGTACTGGACCGCCTGCCACGCGGTCGGGAGGACGTCGGAGAGGTAGACGAACCGGTCGTCCGGGTGACCCTCGGGCACCTTGACCGGACCGAACTGCGCCTGCGGCACACGCAGGTATTCCGCCTGCCCGCCGGGCACCTGCCCGTACAGCTTCGTGTAGCCGAGCAGCGCCGCGCCGGTGCCGTGCTCGTGCACCTGAGTGGTCTCGCACTGGGAGTGCAGCCCGTCGCCGCACATGGCGCAATGGCCGCACGAGACGTTGAAGGGGACGACCACCCGGTCACCCGGGGCGATGTGCGAGACCGCCGAACCGACCTCCTCGACGATGCCCATCGGCTCGTGTCCGAGGATGTCACCCGGCTCGATGAACGGTCCCAGGACCTCGTAGAGATGGAGGTCCGAGCCGCAGAGCCCGGTGGTGGTGATGCGGACGATGGCGTCGGTGGGCTCCTCGATGCGGGGATCGGGGACCTCCTCGACCCTCACGTCGCGGGTGCCGTGCCAGGTGAGTGCTCTCATCCGCGGGCCCTACCCCGGTCGCGACGAGGTCAACCGTGCCGCCGGCACCTCACGTTCTCGGCGCGAGAAGTCCCGCCACGCGGGACAACACGCGCCGAGATGCCTCAGCCGGCGTCGTAGCGCATCAGCGCTCGGGTGGGCCCGAAGACCCTCACCTCGCCGGGCGTCAGCGTGGTGGTCACCCGCCGCTGCACCTCGCGGGCCTGGTCCTCGCCCCAGACCTGGAGGAGCAGCGTCCCCGACGGGGCGAGGACGCGCTCGGCCGTGCGGAGGCAGCTGCGGATCAGGTCGAGCCCGTCCTCGCCACCGTCGACGGCGAAGACGGGGTCGTCGGGGAAGGCGGCGACGGCGCGGGACGGGAGGTAGGGCGGGTCGGCGATCACCACGGGGACGGCGGTCGGCAACGCGACCTCGGCGAGGTCGCCGCAGACGACGACCGTCCTCGCCGAGAGGCCGGCGGCGTCCGCGTTGCGCCGAGCGAAGTCGCAGGCGGCCGTCGAGGCGTCGACCTGCAGGAGCTGGCGGCCGGACATCAACGCAGCGGCCAAGCCGATGTGGCCCGCCCCGCAGCACAGCTCGAGGAGCGGTCCGGGGCCAGCGTCGCGGGCGACGTCGGCCGCCCACACCGACTGCTCGAACGTCCACAGGCGAGGTTCGAGGACCCGCGCGTCGTAGCGGATCGCCATCGGCCCGAACTGGCAGACCCGCTCCTCGACCTCGGGGGCGGGGGCGCCGGGCTCGGGCGCGAGGTGCTGCAGAGCGGTCATGCGAGCCCGTTCCCGCCGCAGGGGTGGTTTCACACACGGGTGTGACCCGGGCGACCCCAGGTGTCGGCGCGGCGGAAACCGGGTAGCGCAGTGCCATGCACGGCACCGACGACACCGGCACCGCCATCACGCTGGCCGAGCAGTTCCGCCTCGCCAGCGCGGACGACGACCCGACCCGGCTGTCCACGCTCCGCTGGACGGACGCCGTCGACCTCCGCGACGTCCTGATCACCCTCCTCGAGATCTACGACCTCTGGATGGCACCGCTCCAGGCGGTCGGTTCGAGGGCGCAGCACCAGAGCGACCCGTCGGTCGTCCTGCTGAAGCGTCAGCTCGAGGAGGCGTTGCGGGCCCGGCTGGACTCGTTCCTCGAGGCCGACGCCGAGTCCGATCCCTCACGGCTCGGCGAGGAGCTCGCCGCCTCGGCCGCCCTGCGTCGCATCGCAGCCATCGATCTGGTGCCGGCGGTCTACGAGTGGCTGGCGGAGGACGCCTCCTTCGACGAGCTGGTGGAGTTCGTCACCCTCGAGGGCGGACCCGATGCGGGCTTCGACGACCTGGTCGCGCTGTGCCAGGTGGGTCTCCGGGGCCTTCCCAAGCTGGCGCTGGCCGCCAACTACTGGGACGAGATGGGCCGCGGCGAGCTGGACGAGGTGCACACGGTGCTCCACGACCGGCTGGTGGCGGCGGTCGACATGCCCCACGTCGCGCGGGAGCAGCTGCCGGTCGAGGCACTCGAACGCATGGCGCTCGGGGGCTACCTCGCCACGAACCGGGCGCTGCAGCCCGAGATGGTCGGCGCGCTCGGGCTGCTCGAGATGCAGGCCGGGCCTCGCTGCCGCAAGGTCGTGCGGGCCCTCCAGCGCCTCGACGCCCCGTCCGGTGCGCTGCCGTTCTACGAGGAGCACGCCCGAGCCGACCCGATCCACGGCCGAGACTGGATCGAGCGCGCCGTGGAGCCGCTCGACCAGGAACCCGGGTGGGGGCCGCGCATCGTCACGGGCGCCCGGTGGCGATCCTCGGTCAACCGGCGGTTCTTCGACGCCATGGCCCGACGCTTCGTCGACGGTGCACCGTCCCGCCTCGCGCTCTCGACCTCCTGACCCACCGACCCTGCACCCGCACCCTGCCCCTGCACCGACGACCCGACCGGCGGACACCACCGTGAGCACCGAGACCTGGCCCGGACAACCCCTGCCCCTGGGCGCCCGATGGGACGGCCGCGGCACCAACTTCGCGATCTTCTCCTCGATGGCCGACGAGGTCGAGCTCTGCCTGTTCGACGACCAGGGCGCCGAGGAGCGCCTCCGGCTCGAGGAGCTCGAGGCGCACCACTGGCACACCTACCTCCCCGGCGTCGGTCCCGGCACCCGCTACGGCTACCGGGTCCACGGGCCGTGGGAGCCGGAGCACGGCTGCTGGTGCAACCCGGCGAAGCTCCTCCTCGATCCGTACGCCACCGCCATCGACGGCGAGGTCGACTGGAGCCCTGCCGCGTTCGGCTACGTGCGCGGCGACGCACTGACGTGCGACACGACCGACAGCGCGCCGCTGGTCCCCCGATCCGTCGTCACCAGCCCGTACTTCGACTGGGGCAACGACCGCTCGCCCGCACGGCCCATGAGCGAGACCGTCATCTACGAGCTGCACGTCAAGGGGTTCACCGCCACCCACCCAGGCGTGCCGGAGGCGCTCCGGGGCACGTACGCCGGGCTGTCCCACCCCGCCGCGATCGACCACCTCCTGCGCCTCGGGGTGACCGCCGTCGAGCTGCAGCCGGTCCACCACTTCGTCCACGACGCGCACCTGGTCGAGCGCGGCCTCCGGAACTACTGGGGCTACAACACCATCGGGTTCCTCGCACCGCACGGCGGCTACCGCAGCTCGCCGAGCGCCGCCGACGTCGTCGGCGAGTTCAAGGAGATGGTCCGCACGCTCCACGAGGCGGGGCTCGAAGTCATCCTCGACGTCGTCTACAACCACACGGCGGAAGGCAACCACCTCGGCCCCACGCTGTCGTTCAAGGGGATCGACAACCTCGCGTACTACCGGGTCGAACCCGACGAACCCCGGTACTACCGCGACTTCACCGGCACCGGGAACTCGCTCAACATGCGGCATCCCCACGTGCTCCAGCTGGTGATGGACTCGCTGCGGTACTGGGTCACCGAGATGCACGTGGACGGCTTCCGCTTCGACCTCGCCGCCACGCTCGCCCGCGAGCTGCACGACGTCGACCGGCTCGCCGCGTTCTTCGACCTCATCCAGCAGGACCCGGTGGTCAACGCGGTGAAGCTGATCGCCGAACCGTGGGACGTCGGCGACGGCGGCTACCAGGTCGGCAACTTCCCGCCCTACTGGCGCGAGTGGAACGGGCGCTACCGGGACACCGTGCGCGACACCTGGCGAGGGGAGCGCGGAGCGCTCAGCGACTTCGCCACCCGCATCACCGGCAGCTCCGACCTCTACGCCAACGACGCCGGCGCACCGATGGCGAGCATCAACTTCGTGACCGCCCACGACGGGTTCACCCTCACGGACCTCGTCTCCTACAACGAGAAGCACAACGAGGCGAACGGCGAGGACAACCGCGACGGCGAGTCGTTCAACCGCTCCTGGAACTGCGGCGTCGAGGGGCCGACGGACGACCCCGACGTCGAGGCGCTGCGGCTGCGCCAGATCCGGAACTTCCTCACGACGCTCCTCGTGTCGCAGGGCGTGCCCATGCTGCTCATGGGTGACGAGTGCCGGCGCACCCAGCAGGGCAACAACAACGGCTACTGCCAGGACTCCGAGCTCAGCTGGATGGACTGGGACCTCGTCGACCGGCACTCGGCGCTGGTCGACGAGGTGGCCCGACTCGTGGAGCTGCGGCGATCGCACCCGCTCCTGCGACGGCGCGGCTGGCTGGTGGGCGGCGAGTGGAAGCCGACCCGCCCGCCCGACGTGGCGTGGCTGCGACCCGACGGCAAGTCGTTCGCCGACGACGACTGGACGAGCCCCGACCTGTGCTCGCTGGGGATGATGCTCAACGGTGACGCCATCGGCGAGCGGGGCGCCCGAGGCGAGCGCCTCACGGATGACTGGTTCCTGTTCCTCGTGAACATCGGCGACGAGCCCGTCGGCTGGCGGCTCCCGACCGGCAAGGCGCTCCCGGCCGGCTGGGTGGTGGAGGTCGACACGGCGGCGCCGCTCGGCGAGACGCCGCAGGAGCCCGTCCGCCGGAAGGTCACGCTGGCCGGCCGCTCCTCGGCACTCCTCCGCTCCAGCCCGCCGGACGAGTCGGCGCCGGCCCCGCCGTGACCCCGACGTCGACCTACCGGATCCAGCTGCGGGGTGGGACGACGTTCGCCGACCTCGACGACACCGTGCTGCGCAGCCTGGCCCGTCTCGGTATCAGCCACCTGTACCTGTCACCGGTGGCCGTCGCGGCGCCCGGCTCCAGCCACGGCTACGACGTGGTGGACCACCGGACGGTCGACCCGGAGCTGGGCGGCGAGGCGGGCCTGGAGGACCTCGCCCACCGCGCCCGCTCGCACGGGTTGGGACTGGTCGTCGACATCGTGCCGAACCACATGGCGGTCCACGCACGGAGCAACCCGTGGTGGTGGGACGTGCTGCGCAACGGCCCCTCCAGCGAGTGGGCACAGGTCTTCGACATCGACTGGGACTCGCCCGAGCGCCGTCTCGCGGGGCGGTTGCTCCTCCCCGTGCTGACCGACCACTACGGACGTGAGCTGGAGCGCGGCGCGTTCGAGGTCCTGCACCACCGCGGCGAGCTGGTGCTCCGACATCCTTCGGTCGAGCTGCCGATCGAATCGGCGAGCAGCGCCGTGGTGTTCGACCAGGTGGCACGGCTGCTCGACCACCCCGAGCTGGCGTTCCTGGCCGGGGCGCTCGAGCGGCTCCCCCACTTCGGCGTCACCGATCCCGAGGAGGTGGCGCGCCGCCGGCGCGACCAGTCGGTGGTGCTCGCCCGCATCGCCGAGCTCTGCGAGGACCCGGACCTGCGCCGGGCCGTCGACGCCGAGGCGGCGTCCCTGACCAGCCGTCCCGACGACCTCGACGTGCTCCTCGACGCGCAGCCCTACCGACTCGCCCGATGGCAGGAGGGCGTGCGCGACCTCGGCTACCGGCGGTTCTTCGACATCACCTCGCTCATCGGGGTGCGCGTCGAGCAGCCTGCCGTGTTCCAGGCCACCCACGGTGCGCTGCTGGGCTGGGTCGACCGGGGCCTCGTCGACGGCATCCGGGTGGACCATCCCGACGGGATCGCCGACCCCGACGGCTACTTCCGGCTGCTCCGTGAGGCGGCCCCGGACGCCTGGATCGTGGTCGAGAAGATCCTGGAGGGCGAGGAGCGGCTGCGGTCGTGGCCGGTCGACGGGACCACCGGGTACGACGCCGCCGAAGCGGTCGCCCGCGTCTTCCTGGACGACGAGGGCCACCAGGTGCTGAGGGAGGCAGCGCAGCGTCGTGACGCCGCCTCGACCTCGGCCCACGACGTGGTGACCGTCGCCAAGCGCGAGGTGCTGCGCAGCGTGCTGGCCGCGGACCTCAACCGCCTGACCGAGCGGATGCTCGAGCTGTGCGAGCACCGCCGCCGGTTCCGCGACTTCTCCCGTCACGAGCTGCACGAGTGCCTGGTGGAGGCCATCGTCCGCCTGCCCGTCTACCGCACCTACGCACCTCCGGTGGGTGGCGCCGACGAGCACGACCGGCAGCTCGTCGAGACGGCGACGGAGGAGTGCGTCACGGCCCGCCCCGACCTCGACCCCGAGCTGTTCGAACTGCTCCGCTCGGTGCTGACGGACCCGCTCGCGCCCGGCGCACCCTGGGAGTGGGAGGTGCGCCAGCGGTTCCAACAGCTCTCCGGCCCCGCGATGGCGAAGGGGAAGGAGGACACCGCGTGGTACCGCTGGGTCGCGCTCCTCTCGCGCAACGAGGTCGGCGCGGACCCTGACGCCGCCGGTTCGACGATCGAGCAGTTCCACGACGAGATGCTGCGACGGCGACACGAGCTGCCCACGTCGATGACGTTGCTCACGACCCATGACTCGAAGCGCAGCGAGGACGTCAGGGCGCGCCTGTCGGTGCTGGCCGAGCTCGGCGAGGAGTGGGTGGCGACCTCTGAGCGTTGGCATTCCCTCCTCGAACCGACTCGTCGCGACGGCCGACCCGAACCCGCGACGGTCGAGTACCTGCTCCAGACCTTGGTCGGCGCGTGGCCGATCGACGACGAGCGCCTGCTGGAGCATCTGGCCAAGGCCGCGCGGGAGGCGAAGGTCCACACCACGTGGCTCCAGCCCGACGAGGACTACGAGCGGTTCCTCGACGACTTCGCGCTCGCCGCCCGGGCGACGCTCGCCCCCGAGCTGGACGACCTGGACGACCGGATCCGCCGGGCCGCACGCGTCACCGCGCTGGGCCAGAAGCTGGTGCAGCTCACGATGCCGGGGATCCCCGACCTCTACCAGGGCACGGAGCGGTGGCACCTTCGCCTCGTGGACCCCGACAACCGCCAACCCGTCGACATCGCGGCGCTCGACGAAGCCCTCGAGCAGCTGTCGAGCCGTCCGGTGGGAGCGGGCCTCGACGATCCGGCCGACGACGGGGTCGACAAGCTCCGCGTCGTGGCGGCGGCGCTCACCGCCCGGCGCGAGCTCCCCGAGGCGTTCGCCGGCGACTACGAGCCACTCCTCGCGACCGGGGAAAGGGCCGACCACGTCGTGGCCTTCGGTCGCGGCTCGGAGGTCGTGGTCGTCGCCACGCGATGCCCGCTGCAGCTGGCCCGGCACGGCTGGGGCGACACGTCGCTCGCCCTGCCCGAGGGCACCTGGGTGGATCGGGTCACCGGCCGGGTCCTGTCCGGCGACCCGGCGTCCCTGGCGAAGCTCGTCGAACCGCTCGGCGTCGCGCTGCTCGTACGGGACCGGTGAGCGGCCGATGAGGGTGCGGACCACCCAACGCCATCCGATCGGCTCGGTCTGGGCGCCGGACGCCGAGCGGGTCCAGCTGGTGGTGCAGGGCCGGCACCGTGCGCTGCGTCCGGACGGCGGCTGGTGGGTCAACGACGAGCCGCTCCCGGCCGGCACGCGCTACTGCTTCGACGTCGACGCGCGACGCTCGACCGACCCGCGCTCGCGCTGGCAACCCGACGGGCCCGAGGGCGACAGCGCCGTCGACGACCCGTCGTCCTTCGAGTGGACCGACGACGGGTGGCAACCTCCGCCGTGGCGCGACGCCGTGGTCTACGAGATCCACGTCGGCACGTTCAGCGAGGCGGGCACGTTCCGGGGGGCCATCGACCACCTCGATCACGTGGCGGCGCTGGGGGTGACGCACGTCGAGCTGATGCCGGTCAACGCGTGGACGGGCCGGTTCGGCTGGGGCTACGACGGCGCCTGCTGGTGGTCCCCGCACCCCGCCTACGGGACGCCCGACGACCTCCGGGCGCTCGTCCAGGCCTGCCACTCGAGAGGTCTCGCCGTCCTGCTCGACGTCGTCCACAACCACTTCGGTCCGGTCGGCGCAGCCGCGCCCGGTCTCGGCCCGTACCTGACCGACGCGTACCGCACGCCGTGGGGCCCGGCGATCAACCTCGACGGACCGGGCAGCGACGAGGTGCGGTCGTTCATCTGCGAGAACGCGGCCATGTGGGTCCGTGACCACCACGTGGACGGACTGCGCCTCGACGCGTGCCATGCCCTCGTCGACACGTCATCGGTCCACCTCCTCGAGGCCCTCGGCCACGTCGGCCGTCAGCTCTCGCACGAGCTGGGCCGGCACGTCGCGCTCGTGGCGGAGTGGGATCGCAACGACCCGCGTGTGGTGGACGATCCCGCCCGTGGTGGGTACGGGCTGACCGCGCACTGGGCCGACGAGCTGCACCACGCCCTGCACGTCACCACCAGCGGCGAGCACTCCGGCTACTACCAGGACTTCGAGGACGGCGACGTCGCGGAGGCGTTGCAGCATGCCTACGTCGCTCGCGGCCGGTTCTCCCCCACCCGGGGCCGGACCCACGGGCGGAGCCCGGACGGTCGGCCGTCCGACCGCTTCGTCGTGGCGCTCCAGAACCACGACCAGATCGGCAACCGGGCCCGGGGCGACCGTCTGCACACCGTCGTCGGCACGGGACCGACGATGGCGGCGGCCGCGCTGGTGCTCCTCTCGCCGTACGTGCCACTGGTGTTCCAGGGGGAGGACTGGGCCGCCTCGACACCGTTCCCCTACTTCGCCGACCACGGGGGCGATCTCGGCGACGCCGTCCGCCGGGGCCGGTTCGCAGAGTTCGCCGCCTTCGGGTGGACCGAGGACCAGGTGCCGGACCCGACCGCCGCGACCACCTTCGACGGCGCGCGCCTGGACTGGGCCGAGCGGGACCGACCGCCGCACGCCACGGTGCACGAGTGGTACCGCTCGTTGCTCGCGCTGCGCCGTTCCCACGCCGACCTGCGGGGCGGGGGTGACCGACCGACCGTGGAGGAGGACGACCGGCTGGTCGTGATGCGACGGGGGCGGTTCCGGGTGGTCGCCAACCTGTCGGAGCGGCCGCGCGCCGTGGCCGCGGGCGACGTCGTCCTCGCGATGTCGGGGGTCGAGCGTCGTGGCTCCGAGCGAGTGGACCTTCCGGCGGGGACCGCTGCCGTGCTGGACGACCACTGAACCGCCGCCCGACCGGGTACGGAGGACGACGACGAGGAGGAGGCACCATGCCGATGGACCAGGACCAACCGACCGAGCCGAGGCAGCGGGACGACTCCGGCCGCGAGTCGCAGCCCGCGGACCAGGGCGACGTGCTCGACGGCGCCGAACGCGTCGAGCGCCTCGACGAGCACAGCGAGCGGGCCGACGACGCGGCCGGCATCGTCCCCACGCGCACCCAGGAGACCCCGCCGGCGGACTGACACCACCGGCGGGCGGGTAGGGCGAGGAGTCAACCGCCTCGACGATCGGAGCACGACGTGGGCAGCACCCGGGAACGCAACCCCTCGTTGTGGGTCGGGACGTCGAGTGCGACGGACCATCCCGCGTCGGTCGGTGACCGACGAGCCGACGTGGTCGTGGTCGGCGCCGGGATCGCCGGGCTCACCACAGCGCGCCTCCTCGTGGGCTCCGGTCGCTCGGTCGTGGTGATCGATGCGGGCGAGCTCGCCGCCGGCACCACGGGCTACACGACCGCCAAGGTCACCTCGCTCCAGTCGACGATCTACTCACGGTTGAGCAGCCGCTGGGGGGACGAGCGCGCCGCCGTCTACGCGTCGGCCAACCAGGCAGCGATCACCACCGTGCGCGAGCTGGCTGCCGACGACGGCATCGACTGCGGGCTCGAAGAGGCCTCGTCCTACACGTACACCGAGACGGACGCCGAGCTGGCGTCCATCGAAGCAGAGGTCGCGGCAGCGCAGCGGGCCGGGCTCGCCGTGACCTTCACCACGGAGACGGACCTCCCCTACGCCATCCGGGGGGCGGTCCGTCTCGACGGGCAGGCGCAGTTCCACCCCCGCCGCTACTGCCTGGGCCTGGCCGACGCGATCGTCCGCGCCGGTGGCGCCGTCCACGAGCACACCCGCGCCCTCGAGGTCCACAAGGACGGTCGGGTGACGACCGATCGCGGCGAGCTCAACGCCGAACTCGTCGTGCTGGCCACGCACATCCCGATCTCCGACGTCGGGGCGCACTTCGCCCGGATGGAGCCGATGCGGTCGTACGCCGGTGCGTTCCACATCGAGGGCGAGCGTCCGAGTGGGATGTACATCAGCATCGACCAGCCCACCCGATCGATCCGGTCGACTGCGGACGGGTACGTGGTGGTCGGTGGCGAGGGCCACAAGGTCGGTCACGACGCCGACACCAGCCGCCGCTACGACGCGCTGCAGGGGTGGGCGGCGGAGCGCTTCGGCGCGCCTGCGTTCGACTACCGGTGGTCCGCGCAGGACTACCAGAGCGCCGACGACCTGCCGTTCATCGGGCGCCTGACCCCCGGGTCCGACCGCGTCCTGGTCGCCACCGGGTTCGGCAAGTGGGGGATGACCAACGGGACGGTCGCCGCCATGCTGATCTCGGATCTCGCCGACGGGGTGGACAACCCCTGGGCGGCGACCTTCGACTCCACGCGGGGTGCCCTCCGCCAGGGAGGGAAGAAGCTGGTCCAGATGAACCTCGACGTCGCGCAGCGCTTCGTCGGAGACCGGCTGGCACACCTCCGTCCGCCCGACATCGAGACCCTGGCCCCCGGTGAAGGCGGCATCGTCGCGCAGGACGGCCACACGGTGGCGGCCTTCCGCGACGAGGACGGCGAGCTCCACTGCCGATCGGCGAAGTGCACGCACCTCGGCTGCCAGGTGTCGTTCAACACGGCGGAGCGAACCTGGGACTGCCCGTGCCACGGCTCACGGTTCGACGTGGACGGGCAGGTGCTGCAGGGCCCTGCCGTCGAGGACCTGGCCGACCGTGGTGCGCCGGCCGGGCCCCCGACGCAGCGGGACTCTGCTCGCAGACGGTCAGCCGACCTGCATGCCGTGGATCATCACGGCGAGCTCGGCCAGGTCGAGCTCACCGGGTTTGGCGCCCTCCGGCCCGGGTACACGCGTCCAGCAGCCTGAACGAGGAGGACGACATGACGACGGCTCGAGAGATCATGACGCCGGACGCCGAGTGGATCGACGCCGACGTGACAGTGGCCGACGCAGCCCGCCAGCTGCGGGAGCGGAGCGTGGGTGCGCTGCCGGTGTGCGACGGCCAGGGCCACCTCCAGGGCATGGTGACCGACCGTGACATCGCCGTGAAGGTGGTCGCCGAGGAGCGGAACCCGGCCGACGTGCGGGTCCGTGACCTGATCGACGGCAGCGAGGTCGTCACGATCGGAGCGGACGACCCCGTCGAGGAGGCGATCCGCACGATGAAGGATCACGACATCCGACGACTGCCCGTCATCGACGGCACCGAGATGATCGGCATGGTGAGCCAGGCGGACATCGCCCGGGAGATGCCCGAGAGCCGGGTGGGCGACCTGGTCGCCGCCATCTCCACCTCACCGCCGAACAACTGAGGGCTCCGCGCCCACAGGTCGCGGCCGCCGGTCGGGTCAGTTGGCCGGCGGCCGCAGCGTCACCACCCGGTGCTCCACCAGGCGGCCACCTCGGATCCCGAGGAGGCCGTAGGTGGCGTGGGGTTGGCGTCGCCGCTGCGTGCAGCTGCCCGGGTTGAACAGCCGCTGCCCGCCGACGCCGTCGCTGTCGTCGGGGACGTGGGAGTGCCCGTAGACCACGACGCCCGCGTCGGGGAACCTCCGGTGCAGCCGTGCCGGCCGACCCTCCGTCGGACCCGAGTCGTGGAGCATGGCGATCGGCAGGCCTTCGACCTCGAGGTCGACCGCCTCCGGCAGGACGTGTCGGAGCTCCAGGTCGTTGTTGCCCAATACCGCGACGACCGGCGCGACGCCGCTCAACTCGTCGAGCAACCACTGGGACGTGACGTCGCCGGCGTGCAGGATGAGGTCCGCAGTGCGGGCGACCGCCCACACCTCGTCGGGCACGGGCCGAGAGCCCGGGTGCGCCACGTGGGTGTCCGCCAGGACGAGCAGCCGCTTCACCGCCCGACGACGTTCACATGGGGTCGCGGAGGTCCTCGTCGTCCGACATCTCGACGACACGGGCCTGGTCGAGGGCGTCGGCGGGATCGACCATGTCGGGGAGCTCGGTCGCTCCCGTGGGGGTCGCTCCGAGCGTGCGGCGCTGCTCGAGGGCGTCGGCCTCCGGCACCTCCACGTCGTCGGGCATCGACTCGACGGCGTCGTCGGCGAGGGCGTCGGGATCCTCGGGGTCGGAGACGTTCGACATCGCCCTGAACCTACCCACGCCGCCACCCACCGTGCAGCGCGACGCCTCAACCGCCGGACCCCGTGTGCCGATGGGGAGGAGCGCCGCTGTGTCGCGGCGGCACTCGGTCTCCCGGAGGACAGGCGATGAACACCGTGCACGGCACCTACCGACTGCTGACCCGAAGCGACATGGACGGACTGGTCTGTGCGGTCCTCCTGCAGGAGCTCGGCCTGCTCGGCGACATCGAGTTCCACCACCCCAAGGACGTCCAGGACGGGAAGGTCGAGGTCACCGAGCGCGACATCCTCACGAACCTGCCCTACGTCCCGGGCTGCGGGCTCTGCTTCGACCACCACTCCAGCGAGGCGCTCCGCAACGGCGGCCAGCCCACGCCGAACTACATCCTCTCCCCTGATGCGAAGTCGGCGGCGCGAGTGGTCTACGACCACTTCGGCGGCCGCGAGCGCTTCAGTGGGATCAGCGACGAGATGATGGAGGCCGTCGACAAGGCCGACTCCGCCGGGTTCACCATGGAGGACGTCCTCGACCCCAAGGGCTGGGAGCTGCTGTCCTTCCTGATGGACGCCCGCACGGGCCTCGGCCGGTTCCGGGACTTCCGGGTGTCGAACTACCAGCTGATGATGACCCTCATCGACCGGTGCCGCGAGCTCGGCATCGACGAGATCCTCGCCCTGCCCGACGTGCAGGAGCGCGTCGACCTCTTCTTCGCCCAGCACGACCTGTTCCGGGCGCAGATCAGCCGGATCGCCACCGTCCACGACAACCTCGTCGTGCTCGACCTGAGGGGCGAGGAGACGATCTACGCGGGGAACCGGTTCGTCGTCTACGCGATGTTCCCGCAGTGCGACATCTCGATGCACGTGATGTGGGGGCGTGAGCGCCAGAACACCGTGTACACGGTGGGCAAGTCCATCTTCGACCGCGGCAACCCGGTCGACGTCGGCGCGCTCATGCTCCGCCACGGTGGGGGCGGTCACCACGCAGCGGGCACCTGCCAGGGTCCCAACGAGACCGCCGACGACATGAAGCAGCTGCTGATCGACCAGCTCGTCGGGCAGTCGCAGCGCAACGCCGCGTTCGCCTGAGTCGTCCACGCATCATCGACGGCCCCGGCGGGTACGGGTCGGCGACGACGCTGGAGGACGACGATGACGACGTACGGCTACACCCTCTCGGGCGAGGAGTTCCCACCCGCCGACCTGGTCCGCCTCGCCGCTCGCGCCGAGGAGCTGGGCTTCGGCTTCGCCTCGATGTCGGACCACTACCACCCATGGATCGAGGAGCAGGGCCACAGCCCGTTCGTCTGGGCGACGCTCGGTGCGATCTCCCAGGTGACGGAGCGCCTCGAGCTGGCGGTCGGCGTGACCTGCCCGATCATCCGGGTCCACCCGGCGATCGTCGCCCAGGCGACCGCGACGGTGGCGCAACTCCTCGACGGGCGCTTCACGTTCGGGGTCGGCACCGGCGAGGCGCTCAACGAGCACATCCTGGGCGACCCGTGGCCGCGGCCGGCGGTGCGCCTCGCGATGCTGCGCGAGGCGGTCCAGATCATCCGGGAGCTGTGGACGGGTGAGACGGTCGACCACGACGGCGACTACTACGACGTGGAGAACGCACGTCTCTTCGACCCTCCGCCCGGTGAGATCCCGATCGTCGTCTCGGCGTACGGCCCCAAGGCGATCGAGCTCGCCGCCGAGATCGGTGACGGCCTGTGGGGCACCTCTCCCGACCCCGACCTCGTGTCGCAGTTCGAGGAGAAGGGCGGGAAGGGCCCGCGCTACGGGCAGATGACGGTCTGCGTCGGGGCCGACGAGCAGGCGTGCAAGGAGACCGTGCACCGCGTGTGGCCCAACGCCGGGATCACCGGCCAGCTGTCGCAGGACCTCCCGACGTTCACCCACTTCGAGCAGGCCGCCGAGCTCGTCGACGTGGAGACGGCCTCCCAGTCGGTCCCCTGCGGCCCGGATCCCGCCCGGGTGCTCGAGTCGGTCGAGGAGTACCGCAAGGCCGGGTTCGACCACATCTACTTCCACCAGGTCGGGCCCGACCAGGACGCGTTCCTCGACATGTGGGCATCCGAGCTCGAACCCGCGCTGCGCTCGTCCTGAGCCGCGGCCGGCGGAGGTCGACCTCAGGGCGCGGGCGGGCCCTCGGCGAGGCGCTCCAGGTCGCCGTGCACGAACTGGAGCAGGTCGGCGAGGCCGGCCGCCGCCGATGCCTCGAGCGCGAACCGCGTGGCCTGCGGTGCGAGGCGCAGCCCGAACGTCGCCGACGTCGCCACCCACACGCCGACGCAGAACGGGCAGCTGAGCAGCTCGCCGACCGCCCGCCGCACACCCGTGCCGACGGGTCGCACCATCACCTCGCCCGGACCACCCGGGCCCTCGTACTGGGTAAACGGCGCCCGCAGCGGCGACGAGACGCGCTCCTTCGTCAGGACCCTCGCCGCCTTGTGCGTGCCGACCGCCACGAGCAGCACGTCGCTCCACGCCTGCCCGCGGTCCGACGCCGGAGGGATGGCGCCGACCGGGACGCGCCGGCGCACCGCGAGCGATCCGGCGAGGACGGCGGCCCCGAAGACCGAGCTGATGGTGCGGTAGCCGCGGATCCGGTCGGGTCGATGGGGACCGCGTGCCTCGATCTCGGCGGTGTGGGTGGAGGACATCGCCACCGACTACCCGCTCGGCGCGCCTCGGAACCGCGCTAGAGGTCGTTCCCGATCGGGCCGTAGCGGGGCGGACACGAGTCCGGCAGCCCCGGGTTGATCACCTGCGCTGCGATGACCGGCACCTCGCCGCGGGCGACCTGGTCGATGAACCGACCGACGAGCTGGGTGTTCGCGTGCGCGCTGTGGTGGCTGCCCGGCGTCTCGATGCTGACGCGGGTGGCCGTGCCTCCGTCCGCGTTGCCGCCGAGCGGTAGGGAGCCCACCACCGGGTCGAGCGCCGCATCGCCGAAGACGGAGCCGTACTGGGGGTTGACCACCGTCAACCGCTGGGCGCCGGCGAGATGGCGGCTGGACTCGAAGGGCAGGCAACCGTCGGCCAGGCCGGCGACGTTCAACCACGAGCCCGAGGTGGGGAAGCTCGCCGGCTCGTCGACGTCCATCAGCGTCTCGACGACCTGCACGAGGGGGTTGCGGGGGTCGAGGTGTGCGCTGTCACCGATCACCTGACCGAAGCGGGCACGGATGTCGCTCCGGTAGCTGATCGAGTTGTACTGGCCGCTCGACGCGGCGCTCGACACGATCGCGTCGATCCCCGGGTGGGCCCGCCACACGAGCGTGAGGGTCTGCGCGCCCTGGCTGTGCCCGGTGATGACGACGTGGGCGTCGTCGGTGCCGACCACGCGGGTCGAGCCGGCGAGGTCGAGCGACACCGAGAAGGCCTCCATCGTCCGGAGGAGGACGAGGTTGTTCGCCGCCTGCTGGATCGGGTTCGTGCGGGCCGCCCGCGGGTTGAGCACGTTGTAGAAGAGCGACTCCGAGTAGGCGTCGCCGTCCTCCCCGGGTGAGTACAGCGGGGCGATCGCACCGATGATCGTCGCCGTCGCGTCCTTCCCGAATCGCCCGCTCCCGTCGGCGTCGGAGCCCGTCCCGCCGACGTAGGTCTGGATCGCCCACCCCTCCGCGGGCGGCGGCGCGCACGGCACGCGGACCTCGAGCGACACGTCCCTGACCCCCTGCTCGACCGCCCGGCCGTCCGGTCCGATCCAGATGTCACCACCGGACGACTCGTAGGGGTACGGCCCCGACTGGTACATCGGCAGCTCCAGCCGGCCGCGCAGCAGCGCCGGCTTGGCCGGGTCGGCGGTGCACGGGGTCACCACGTCGACCGCGGGCACCTGCAGCGGCGTGGCCGCCACGGCCGCGGCGACGGCGTCCAGCTCGCGGTGCGTCGCCTGCGTCGTGAACACCGTGAACCCGACGAGGTCGGCGGCCGCCCACGGCGTGGCCGCGAGGGACGAGCGGACCGCGTCGCGCTGCGCTCGCAGCTCCGTCCATGCCGCCTCGGACCGGGCCCTGCCCAGCCACCAGGGGTCGTCGAGCGCTGCCAGCGTGGGCGAGGGTGCGAGGGGGGTGCCGTCGAGCGCCCTCACCCCGTTCGTGACGATGGCCGCGTAGCGCGACGACGGCCGCATCGACCGACCGGGGTACGGCAGCAGCGAGAGCAGGTTCGCCGTGCGGTACCCGTCGGCCCGCTCGATCCGCGCCACGACGGGGACCCGGTCGGAGGGGTCGTCGAGGTTGACCAGCTGCACCGGGCTGGACGGCGAGGCGCTGGCGGACGGGGTGGGCAGCGTCGCCGCATCGATCTCACCGGTGAACTGGAGGTAGACCGCGGCGTTGGTGCCGAAGTCGCGGATCACGTCGGACGCACCGTTGATCATCAGCGCAAGGGGCACGCTCCCGTTGGTGGGGATCCCCCACAGGTCGAGGCTGCCGTCGGCCTTCTTGCGGATCGCGTTGGGCCACGGCAGCGAGAAGAAGCTGCCGCCGTAGGTCCCGTCCATCGAGATCGTCACCGGGCCGCCCTCGTCCGGCCCGCCACCGTTCGGCGGCGCACAGGCGGCCACCAGCGCGCCGGCGACCGCCAGCAACGCCACCCGTCGTCGGACGCCCATCGATCCCGCCTCCGATGCCGGAGGCCCCCCGCCCGCCGGCACGACGACGGTACTGCACCCCCTTCACGGGTCCAACACCTCCTCGCTGCGCCTCAGGCCAGCAGCGTGGCCACCGCGTGCAGCGCCACACCGGCGAGTCCTCCCACGACCGTGCCGTTGATGCGGATGAACTGGAGGTCACGACCCAGCAGCAGCTCGAGCTTGTCCGACGTCTCGTCGGCGTCCCAGCGGGCGATCGTGTCGGCGATCAGCGCGGTGACCTCCGCTCGGTGGTGCGTGATGACGTGGCGGACCGCGGTCTCTGCCGTCGAGGACAGCCGCTCCTGGAGGGCCGGATCCTCGTCCAGCCGGCGACCCATCGACATCACCGCCGAGGTCAGCCGGTCCCGGAGTCCGGACGAGCTGCCCTCCGACGCCGTGCCGCTGCGCAACGTCGCGATCAGGTCTCGGGCCACGCCGGACGTCCACTCGTGGAAGGACCGGGAGGCGAGCACCTCCCTGACGGCACCCTCGACCCGTTCCCCGAGGTGCGGGTCCTCACGCAGCCGATCGGCGAGCACGACGAGCCGGGCGTCGAGCTCGCGTCGCAGCGGATGGTCCGGGTCGGCGGCCACGGCCGTGAGGAGCACCTGCACCTCGTCCAGGAAGCGGTCGAAGAAGCGGTCGCCCAGGGATTCCGGCAGCCACCAGGGCGACGCGTCGCCGAAGCGGGCGTGCAGCGCACCACGCTGGTCCCGCAGGAACGATCGGGCGCCCCGCAGGACGGCATCCACCATCGACCGGTGGGCGCCGCTCTCCAACGCGGAGTCGAGCGCACCCCCTGCGATCCGGGCCACCGGCGCCGCCGCCACCGCCCGTTCGATCTCGAGCCCGACGAGCTGCTGGACCTGCTGCTCCCTCACGGTGTCGACCGCCGTGACGGCGGCATCGAGGATCGCGTCGGACACCCGCTGGGCGTTCGCCTCGTCCGAGAGCCAGCCGGCGAGCCGCTGCGGTGCACCCGCCGACCGGATCCGATCCCCGACGACCTCGGCGTTGAGGAAGTTCTCCTGGACGAACTCGCCGAGCGTCTGCCCGAACTGGTCCTTGCGCTCACGGATGATCGCCGTGTGGGGGATGGGCAGGCCGAGCGGGTGCCGGAAGAGCGCCGTCACGGCGAACCAGTCGGCGAGTCCACCCACCATCGATCCCTCTGCAGCGGCCAGCGCATAGCCGAGCCACGCCGGCGAGCCGTCCGGGAGCACCAGCAGCAGGACGAACGCGATGGTCACCGCGAGGAGCAGCGCCGTGGCGCGTCGCTGCATGCGACGGAGCTGACCGGTGCGGAGGTCGACGTCGGTGCGCTGCGTCACGAGCTGCGTCATGGTTCCCATGCTCCGGGACCGAGGCTGCGACCGCCTGCACTGCCGTCATCCCGTCTGCCATCACCGTGTCGAGGTCGCGCCTCGCGGGGGCGCCGGCGGGTCCGGTCAGGCGAGGACGTCGGATGCGGTCCGGTCGGGTCGGGCCATGCGGCGGTCGTGGGCCCGCCGCGTGAGGTAGTCACCCATGGCGATGATGTTGCACCACAGGAGGCTGATGAGGACTGAGAGGCCGACGAACAACACCCCGGTGATGACGCTCATGCTCCGGGGATGCCCAGCACCGTTGCGGTCTCAAACCTGCACCGTGAGGGAAGCCCCGCGAGATGGCCCCTGCCACCACTGCAGCACGTGACGCGGCGAGGGCCGCCCGACGCGAGGCGGCGCTGGCGCTGCGGCCGACGATGACCCCCACCGGTCCCGCGCCCGACCGACTCCGCCTCGCCACGTGGAACCTGAACTCGCTGCGTCAGCGGCTGCCTGCCGTGGAGCGATTCGTCGAGCGGACCCGGCCCGACGTCCTCTGCCTCCAGGAGACGAAGGCGGCCGAGCTCTCGGTCGTCGCCGCCGAGGCGTTCGATCGCCTCGGGTACGGGATCGTCCACGTGGGGGACGGGCCGTACAACGGCGTGGCGGTCGCGTCTCCGCACCCGATCGAGGACGTGGCGGTGTCGGGAGCGCTCGGTGACGAGCACCTGGACAGGGAACCGCGGATGGTCACGTGCACCGTGCACGGCCCCGAGGCCGTCAGGGTCGCGTCGGTCTACGTCCCGCACGGGCGGGAGGTGGACCACTGGCACTACCACTACAAGCTGGCGTTCCTCGAGGCGTTGACCGCGCAGTGCCGGTGCTGGCTGGCGGGGGGCGGGCACGTCGTCGTGGCCGGCGACCTGAACGTGGCCGCCACCGACGACGACGTGTTCCATCCCGCCCCGTTCGAGGGGGCGACGCACGTCACCGAGCCCGAGCGCAACGCCCTGCGGCGGCTGCTGGACACCGGCCTCGTCGACGTGGACGTCGCCGCGTGGGGGCCACGGGCACGCAGGTTCACGTGGTGGAACCACGGCATCGGCTACCCCAGGAACCTCGGCATGCGCCTCGACGTGATCGCCGTGGACACCGCGCTCGCCCAGCGACTGGACACGACGTGGATCGACCACCTCGAACGAGGAACCCGACCGGCCTCGGACCACGCCGCGCTCCTGGCCGACTTCCACCTGGCGACGAGGTCGGACCCGGCGGCGCACGCGGCCGGGGTGACCGCCGGCACCGCGTCGTCGCCGCATGCTGTCACCTCGACTGCCGGAAGTTCGGAGCCTTCCTCGTTTGGAGCCGGCGCGAGTCGGGTACCTCCGTCCAGCAGTTCCGCTGACCGAAAGGCAACACCATGTGGATCGTCTGGGCACTCATCATCGGTTTGATCGCAGGGGCATTGGCCCGCGCCGTCGTCCCCGGGGATGACTCGATGGGGATCGCGGGGACCATCGTCCTCGGCCTCGTCGGCTCACTCGTCGGCGGATTCCTCGGCTGGGCGCTGTTCGGCCGGGACGCGGCCGACGGTGCGTTCCAGACCTCTGGCCTGATCGGCTCGTTCATCGGCGCCATCGTGGCGCTCCTGGTCTGGCGTCAGGTGGGCCACAAGCGCCCCATCACGCACTGACCCACATCACGCAGCTCGAAGCGGGTGCTCCGGCACCCGCTTCGACGCGTTCAGGCGCGGTGGGCCGACTCGCGTCCGGTCGACGTCTGCAGCTCCCTCGACGACCGTACGACGTCGTCGATCTCCCGCGAGATCGCCCGGAGGCGTTGCGCTGCCTCCCGCAGGTCCTGCCGCTCGCAGGTCCTGAGTCCGGCGTGCCATTCGGCGCAACGCTCGAGGCGGAGCGCCAGCAGCTCATCCGCTTCCATGCTCCCACCGTCCGCCCGCTGCCCTGTGGGGAACAAGGGGATAACGCAGGTTCTTCTGTGGATGATCTGCGCGAGCCTGTGGACACCCGGTCGCGAGCCCGAGCGGCCTTCTCGATCCGGCCAATCCGCCCGCCGACCCGCTCCGAATCGAGGGACATGGCACATGAGCCGCGTACGCGGGTAGCTGTCCGCGGTGGGTGACGTGGACGGGGGCTGCGCGCGGTGAGCGGATGGACGCAGGTCCCGTGGCTGGCGCTCGTCGCCGTGCCGCTCGGGTTGCTCCTGTTCGGCCGCCCGCTGCGCCTGGACCGTCTCGACCTCCGGCGCCCGCCGTCGCCTGGGCCTGCGGTGCACGTCGTCGTCCCGGCCCGCAACGAGGAGGAGGTGCTCGGCCTGCTCCTCGACGATCTCGGTCGCCTGCACCCGGCCCCGACGTCGATCACCGTCGTCGACGACCACTCGACCGACGCGACTCGCAGGGTGGCGGAGGGCTTCCCCGGGGTGCAGGTCCTCGCGGCCCCTCCCCTGCCCTCGGGGTGGGCGGGGAAGAACTGGGCGTGCCCGGCGGGCGCCGCCCATGGTGCGGCGACCGCCGACGAGGACGACGTGCTCCTCTTCCTCGACGCGGACGTGCGCCTGGCACCCGACGCCCTGGGCCGAGTGGTGGCCGCGCGGCACGAGCGGGGCGGCGTGCTGTCGGTGCAGCCGTACCACGCCGTCCCGACGGCGGTGGAGCAGCTCAGCGGCCTCTTCAACCTGGCGTCGATGATGGGCATCGGCGCCGGGACCCACCGACCGAGCGGGCTCTTCGGCCCGCTGCTGTGCTGGCGGGTGGGTGACTACCGCGCCGTCGGAGGGCATCGTCGTGTCCGATCGGAGCTGGTCGAGGATCTCGCGCTCGCAAGGGCGCTCCACGAGGACGAGATCCCCACGAGCGTGATGTGCGGCGGTGAGGCCGCGCGGTTCCGCATGTACCCCCGCGGCCTCGGGTCGATCGTCGAGGGCTGGACCAAGAACCTGGCGACGGGCGTCGGGTCGACGCCGCTCCTCCGCAGCGTCGGTGTGGCGCTCTGGATGGCCGGCACCCTGACGGCCGCCCTCCACCTGGTGCGCACGATCGGCGGACCATCGGCACCGCTCGTGTCGGCCCTCCTCGTCTACGCCGCGACGGCGCTGGCGATCGGCGTGATGCTGCACCGGGTGGGGAGCTACCGCTGGTGGTCCGCGCTCGGCTTCCCGGTCCTCGGCGTGTTCTTCACCTCGATCTTCGTGGTGTCGGCGTGGAGGACCCACGTCAGGAGAGCCGTGCGCTGGAAGGGGCGGACCCTCGACCCGCGCGGCGTCGTCGAACCGCCCGAGGCCGGGGGCGTGGCACCGTGAGCGACCTGGTCCGGGTGCTCGTCTACTCGGCGGCCTGGGCGACCTTCGGCGTGGTGTCCGGGTGGCTCGTGACGAAGATCCCGGCAGGCCGGCTCGACGACGACCGGGGCCTGCTGCGCCTGCGGCCGTTCGAGCGGGGTGGTCGTGTCCACGAACGCTGGTTCCGGGTCCGCCGCTGGAAGGGATGGCTGCCCGACGCCGGCTCCTGGTTCGGTGGGCCGCCCAAGGCGCGGCTCACATCGCTCGACCGACCGGCGCTCGTGGCGTTCGCCAGGGAGACCCGGCGAGCAGAGATCGTCCACTGGGCCAACGTCGCCTTCGGTCCCACGTTCTTCCTCTGGCAGCGCTGGCCGATCGGACTCGTCATGACGGTGTTCGGTGCCGTGTTCCACCTCCCGTTCGTGATCGTCCAGCGCTACAACCGCGCCCGCGTCGAGCACGTGCTGGCCCGCCATCGCCGCCACGACCGTCGCCAGGAGGTGGCAGGCGCCATCCCCGCCGCCGTCTCGCCCGTGCGGCACCCCCGACGGCACCGGAAGGGCCTGGCCATCGGGGGGTTGCTCCTCGCCGGGACCGGCGCCTTCCTGGTCATCGGTTGGTTGACGCAGGAGAAGGCACGCCCCGTCACGGTCGACGAGGCGGCCGCGCAGTTCCAGGCAGGGACGCGGGACGGCGGCGACCGGGGCGTGCCGGCAGAAGGCGTGTACCGGTACGCAGGCTCCGGGACCGAACGGCTCAGCGTCCCTCCGGTCGAGCAGGACCAGGGTCCGGAGATGCCGGCGACGGTCACGCACCTCGGCGACGGCTGCTGGCGGTTCCGCATCGACTACAGCACGAACCACTGGCAGCGCTGGGACTACTGCAGCACGGACCAGGGGCTCGTCGAGCGGGCCGGCGGCTCATTCCAGCGGCTGAACCTCGTCGCCATCTCGGTCGACGTGCACACCCGCACCGAGTGCAGCGACGCGGTGGCCGTCGACAGGTCCGCTGCCGACGGGCAGGGGCTCGAGCAGCGCTGCACCGTCTCCGACGAGAACTCGGTGACCGGGGCGTCGACCGGGCGCAACGTGTTCGTGGGCCACGAGGACATGACGGTCGGCGGCGAGCAGGTGCCGGTGCTCCACTACCGCCGGGAGCGCGAGCTCAGCGGCCGCCAGCGCGGCACGGAGCAGGTCGATCTCTGGTTCGACGCCGAGACCTTCCTCCCCGTCCGGGCCGAGCGCCGCATCACGATCGAGACCGACACGCCCCTCGGCGCGCTGAAGTACCAGGAGGAGGGCGACTTCGCCCTCCAGTCGCTCGACCCGGTGGGCTGAGCGTCTCAGCGGGGTGGGATCGGCGGCGGCGCGCCGTCCGAGCCGAGCAGAACCGGCGGGGGGACGGGCTGCTCGGAGGGCGGCGACGCGTCGACGGCAGGGGCGGCCCGGTCGGTCGCAGGCTCCGCTGCTGTGCTCCCGGGATGGGCCGGCCGATCGGCATCCTCGTCGGCCCTGACCCGCCAGCGATCGTCCCGCCAGCGGTTGCTGATGACGGGCCGCCGGAGATCCGAGTTCCGCACGCCGATGATCACCACCACCAAGAGGATCACGCCCAGGAGGATCACCCCGCCCAGCACGACCGGGATGAAGTACGACCAGAGGTCGTCCGACGGCGACGTCGTCTGCGGGTCCATCCCGGTCGTCTACCACGTACGGCCCCGCGTCGGTCGACCGCAGTGCAACGCCATCTCGCCGCGGACGACGTCAGACCCACCTCCGATACGTTGCGATGATGCGACTCGTCCTCGTCCGTCACGGTGAGGCACAGGCCGGGTTCCACGGTCCGATCGCCGGACCGACGGGCTGCAAGGGGCTGACCGACCTCGGACGCCGTCAGGCCGAGCTCCTGCGCGACCACCTCGCTACCACGGGACGGATCCGCTGCGACGTGCTGCTGGCGAGCGTGCTCCCCCGCGCCATCGAGACGGCGGAGATCATCGCCCCGGGCCTCGGACTGGAGGTGTCGGCGCACGACTGCGACCTGTGCGAGTTCCACACCGGCGAGGCGGACGGGACCGACTGGGCCGACTACAACGCCGACTTCGGCTCGTTCGACATGGAGGCGGAACCGGATCGGCCGTTCGCGCCGGGCGGCGACAGCTGGAACGGCTTCCACGCCCGGGTCTCGAGGACCCTCGAACGGCTGGCTCGCGAGCACCGCGACCAGGTCGTGGTGGCCGTGTGCCACGCCGGCTTCATCATGGCGTCGATGCGCCTGCTGCTCGGGATCCTCGATCCCGCCACCAGCGCACACCTTCGGCCGTCGAACACCGGGATGACCGAGTGGGAGCACGACGACGCGACCGGACGGTGGATCCTGCGCACCTACAACGACGCAGTGCACCTCGCGGTCGACGGCGAGGGATGACCGCCTGCCGAACGGGTACCACAGGGCCGTGGTGGACCAAGAGGACTTCTCGACGGGCGGCGCGCGGTCGGCCGCCGACGCAGGTGCGCTGGCCGACTGGGTGGCGGCGTTCCTGTCCAGCCCGGGGAGCGACAACGCCGCGCTGGCAGCGCAGCTGACGGAGCAACCCCGCTGGTGGCTCGGCCCGGTGCAGGTGCGGATCGACGAGTTGGCCCGACTCGCCGGACCTCCGGGCGCGCCGGCCCTCGCCGAGGTCGACGAGGACGACTGGCGGGACGACGTCGACGAGCTGTCCGACAAGGTCCGCGACGGCTACGACACGCCGCCGGTCATCGTCACCTACCGGGACGACCAGATGAAGCTCGAGGACGGCAACCACCGCGTCGAGGCACTCCGGCGCGCCGGCCGGGAGCACGCGTGGGCGGTCGTCGGGTTCGACCGGCCCGAGGATCGCGAGGGGTTCACCGCACGCCTGGACGACGAGGATCAGGCCTGACGGCCTGCGCCCCCGGTCCGCCTACTCGAACTCGCAGGCCTGGCCGTCGTCGTCCCGGTCGAGCTTCGCTGCGTAGCCGCGTTCTCCCCGCAGGATCGGTGCCACTCCTGCGTCGCGCACCTCGGTGCAGTTCTTCCAGCTGTCACGCATCTTCGACTCGCGGGCAAGGTGCGCCTTGAGGACCTCGTAGTACTGGTCGGCGACGGCGACGGTGATGCCGGCCTCCCACATGCCTGCGTCGTTGCACTTGAGCACGTGGGTGCCGTCCTGCGCGAACTCGCCCGGCTTCAGGCAGCCGGCCCCTGCCGTGGCCATCCCCAGGTCGCATCCTGTGAGGGCGACGACCGCCACCGTCGCCACCGCTGCTCCACGAACGATCTTGCGCATCAGCTGCTCCCCCTCGGGTCGAACGGGCGAGGATAGGCAGAACCGGCAGCATTCTCGGCGATCGAGCCCTGGCGACACGTGGTCCGATCCGCCGATCCCGCACCGAGTCATCGCGGTGGACCCTCATGTCCGTCGAGGGTCGGCCGACGGGAAGCGGTGCGTCGCGCTCCGAACTCTTTTCGCCCGGTGCTCGCTGGGACGTCCGCGCTGAGGCGCCGGTGGACCATCGCAGCGATCCTGACGGTCGCCGCATTCGGAACGCCGATCATCGGGGCTTCGCCCGCCGCCGCCGCTGCATCGTTGACGGTCAGCTCGACCACCCTCAGCTGGGTCGTCCCCAACGGCACGACGCCGCTGCCGGGGCTGGCGGTCGACGGCAACCCCACCGACGTCCTCCAGGCGACCGTGGCCACGGACCTGGGCACGCTCGACATCGCGACGACGAGCGGACTCACGCTCGCCTACGCCAACAGCTGGACCGGTACCGGATCGATCACCTTCACCGGATCGCAGAGCGACATCAACGCCGCGCTGGCCACCGTCGACCTGACGACCTCGGGGACGACGGGCACCGCGCACGTCAGCCTGACCGCCCTCGTCTCGCAGTCGGTGTCGTACTACCTGGCGTCCAACCAGCACTTCTACGAGTACGTCCCCGCACCGAACATCGACTGGGTGTCGGCCGACGCGGCAGCCAAGGCACGGACCTTCCAGGGGCAGCGCGGCTACCTGGCGACCATCCCCGACGACTCGGTCAACGACTTCCTCTCCCACGGCATCGCCAACGCCAACAACACCTGGATCGGAGCGCGCGTCTACGAGTCGAACGCCACCGACGGCACCGAGGCCCTGGCGACCGTCGACGGCGTCACCTATCCCCGGGTGTGGCGATGGACGGCCGGCGCCGACGAGAGCGCCATCGCGGGGCAGGTCATCAGCAAGTGCGCCAACGCGATCGGTGTGTGCGACTTCCAGGACGCTGCGGACCACTACGCCTCGTGGGCCATGACCCCTGCGTTCCCCTGGGATCCGCCCCCCGAGTTCACCGAGCCCAACAACTACAGCGGCTCGGGGGCCGTCGCCTACGACGGCGAGTGGGCTGCGGTCACCAACTGGATCGGAACGCTGGGCGCCTGGAACGACCTCTCCCCCTACGACACGGTGGCCGTCGAGGGCTACGTGGTGGAGTACGGCGGCAAGACGAACGATGACCCGGGCCTGGGCACGGGGTTCGCCGGCGTCGTCACCGACACCACCGACGTGTTGGTGGCCAACGCGCCGACCACCCCCTCGGCCCCGACCCTCTCGGCCGTCCCCTCCGACTCGGCGGCCCACCTCAGCTGGAACCCTGCCAGCGACGGAGGGGCGGTGATCACCGCCTACCAGGTGTCGATCGATGGCGGCCCGTGGACGTCGATCGCGACCACCCCGGTCGACTCGGTCGTCGACGGCAACGTGGTCACAACCATCGCGGCCACCGTCGGGGGCCTCACCAACGGCACGCTCCACGACCTTCGCGTCCGGGCCCAGAACAGCGTCGGCGACGGAGCGGCCAGCAACACCGTGGCGGTCACGCCCGTGTCGGTGCCGGGCGCGCCGGGCTGGGTGTCCGCCACGCGCGGCGATCGGTCGATCAGGGTCAGCTTCGACGCGCCGGCGGGCAACGGCTCGCCGATCACCGTGTACACGCTGACGCTCGCTCCGGGCGGGTCCTCGCACTCGTGCGCCGCGAGTCCGTGCGTGCTCACCGGGCTGACCAACGGCACCACCTACTCCGTTGCCGTGTCGGCCGTGAACGCTGTCGGCACCGGCCCGGCGGTCACCTCGAACGCCGTCGTCCCCGCCGCGGTCCCCGACTCCGTCACGTCCTTCACCGTCATCGCCGGCGACGGCTCGGCCACCGTCGAGTTCGCCGCACCCTCCGACAACGGCTCGGCGATCACGGGCTACTCGATCCTGGTGTCGCCCGGCGGCAGGACCGTGAGCTGCCGGTCCAGCCCGTGCACGATCACGGGCCTCGCCAACGGCTCCACCTCTTCCCTCGCCGTCGTGGCGACCAACGCCGTGGGCAACAGCGTGCCGTCGCCGTCGCAGTCGGTCACCCCCGTGGTCCGGTCCGGCGGCGCCGCGCGGCGGGCGGCACCCGTTGCCTTGGCCGTGACCGGCGGTCTCGATCTCCGCCTGGCGACGAGCGGCGCGATGCTCCTGATCGTCGGCCTCACGATGGTTTCGGCGGCAGGTCGGAAGCGCCGTCCGGTGCGCTCGGCGGGTCCCGAGGGCTAGCGCTCGACCGCTCCCGGGTACCAGCGCTCGACGACGAAGGAGGACCTCGTGGACATCTTGGACCATCTCGTCGAGGAGCACAGCAGCGTGAGAGCGATGTTGCGGACGCTGGCCTCGACCGAACCCGGCAACGTCCGGGAGAAGACACTCGAAGCTCTCGAGAAGTCGCTCGCCACGCACATGGCCGTGGAGGAGCGCTTCGTGTACCCGATCGTGCAGTCCAAGGTCGGAGTGGAGCAGAGCGCAGGCGCCGAGAACGAGCATCAACTCACACGTGCAGGCCTCGAGAGGATGCGCGAGCTGATCGCCCAGCCGGGCTTCGTCGCCGCAGTGGAGATGCTGCAGACGGGCATCGAGCACCACGTCGAGGAAGAGGAGCAGACCATCTTCCCGCGGCTGCGCCAGAAGGCGGCCCGTGAGATCGAGGCGCTGGGCGACCCGCACGACCTGAAGGAATCGCTGAGGTCGGACGCGTTGGACGAGAAGACGAAGGACGAGCTGTACCAGCAAGCTCAGGAGGCCGGGATCGAAGGCCGGTCGTCGATGACGAAGGCTGAGCTCCACGAGGCGCTCGCACAACGCTGACTGGAACGCCGCTGGGAGCTCCCGAAGGCGGCCGATACGATGCCTCCTCGTATCCGGCGACGTCACCGAGCAGTCTTCTGCCACGTTGCGCGCCGGCCCCGCCCTCGTAGCTCAGGGGATAGAGCGTCGGTTTCCTAAACCGTGCGTCGCATGTTCGAATCATGCCGGGGGCACCACGTCACAGCCCGCCGCAACCCCGCGTTCTCGGGGTTGAGCGCGTCGGAAACCGATGCGCTGGACCCCGAGAACGGGGGGTGGTGGCCGAGAGATCGGGGGGTGGCCGAGACCGGGGGGTGGCAGAGAGATCGGGGGGTGGCAGAGCACTCCGTCAGCGGGCGGCGGCGACGTGGACGGGGGTGTCGGCCAGCCTCGCGGCGGGCGGGGTACCGGAGTCGATCGGGTCGTACGACCAGTCGGGCTGCTTCAACTCGTGGGCGTCGACGGTGGCGATCCCGTCGACGATGTCGACCAGCGGGCCGACCGCCACCGGCGGGCTGACCAGCCCGCGCAGGTGCTCGCCGATCAGCTCCGGGTACAGGCGCAACACGCTCTGGATCACGTTCTGCTGCTGCTGGGCGAGGTAGCAGCGGGCACCGTCGGTCACCGTGCCCAACCGGTCCCGGATCAGCGCCACCTCGCGGTCCGACGCCTCACCCTCCCGCACCTGGGCGAGGAGGGAGGCCAGCGCCAGTCCGTCCCGCTTGCAGGGCTCGCACTGCCCGCAGGACTCGACCGACAGGAAGTGGGCGACCCCGGCGGCGACAGCCACCGGATCCGTGCGCTCGTCGAAGACGATGAACCCCGCCGATCCGAGCCCGGTGCCGGCAGCGGCCATGTCCTCGTAGGTGAGGGCGGTCCCGAAGAGCTCGTCGGGGATCAGGGCGTTCGCCACCCCGGGGAGCACGGACATGAGCTGGTGGCCGCGCTGCGCACCACCGCCGATCAGCTCGAGCACCTCACGCAGCGGGGTCCCCAGCGGGACCTCGGCCACTCCGGCCCGCTGCGTCGCACCCGAGACCGTGCACACGACCGTCCCGGGCGACGCCTCCGTGCCGACCTCCCGGAACCACGCTGCACCCCTCGCGACGATGCCCGGCACGTTCGCCAGCGTCTCCACGTTGTTGACGAGGGCCGGCGAGCCCGCCGCGCCCCCGGGTGCGGCCAGCTCGACGTCGGAGGCCGATCGACCGGCGTCCGCGTCCTCGTCGACGCCCCGCCGGTAGGGCGGCGTGATCCGGGGGAACGGCTGACGTCCGTCGAGAACCTCGAGCAGTGCCGTCTCCTCGCCGAAGAGGTACTCCTCCGGGCCGGCCACCAACCTGACCTCGACGTCACCCAGCCAGTCGGCGTCGCGCAGCTCGTCGATGGCCCGCCGGAGCCGCTCGTGCTCCCGGGCGAACGAGCCCTTGAGCCCGACGACCACCGAGTCCGCGGCGACGGCGTGCGCAGCGATCAGCGCACCCTCGAGCACCCGGTACGGGTTGGTGCGCAGCAGCGCCCGGTCCTTGAAGGTCCCCGGCTCCCCCTCGGCGGCGTTGATCACCACCGGGGTGGCGGCGACGTCGGACAGCGCCGCCGCGGCGGCCTGCCACTTCCGCCACGTCGGGAAGCCGGCACCCCCCCGACCGCGGAGGCCGGCGTCGTGGAGCAGCCCCAGGAGCACGTCGGTGCCGACGCGACGAGCGGCGGAGAGCCCCTCGCCGCCGCCGGCGTCCACATGGGCGGCCAACGTGTCGACGGACGCGGGTTCGAGGACTCGGAAGGCATCCATGCCCATCCGGTACCCCACCGGAGCGGATCTCACCCCGGTTGTGCGCCAGCTTCTGCCAGGGGATCACGACGTCGGGCGTCGTCGGCCCCGGGGGTGGGACCGCCTCAGATGCCGGCGGCGCCGAACAGCTGCGCGGCCCGCCGGATGACCGCCGACAGGTCCGGGTGATCGACTTCGAAGTGGATGGCCGCCTCGGTCAGTCGGTCGCCGATGCCCTCGTGCTCGTCGGCCTCCACGGCCGAGCTCGCCTCGCCGAGCAGCGCCTTGGCCCGCTCGGCGTGCGGTCCCTCGTGGCCCTCGAGCTCGCCGGTGAGATCCGAGAGGGCTTTGCGGACTTCGTCGGTCATGCCCCCGACTCTAGGGCTGCGCCGGCGCTTCGTCCGCGGGGATGGCCGGCCCCTCGCTCGGCGGTCGGCCGGCCTGCCGGCAACGGCCTCCGGTGACAAGATGGCGCCGATGAGTCCCTGCCGCCCCCGGCTGCGCCCGGTCCTGTTCGGCCTCCTTCTGGCGCCGATCGCACTGCTCACCCTCGCCCCTGCCGTCAGCGCACACGGCGACGTCGGCATCTTCGCCGTCGACGTCGACGGACGGATCGAGGCCGACACCGTCACCTACGAGGTCGTGCTGAGCTTCGAGAACGACGGGGACCCCGTCGACGGCGCCGTGGTCACGGCGACGGCCACGCCGTCCGACGGCGGCCAACCGGTGAGCGCGACCCTCGCGTCCACAGGCGCGCCCGGCACCTACACGACCACGCTCACCCTCCGACCCGGCACCTTCGCCGTCACCATCGCCAGCGAGGACCCCGCCGCCCGGATCGAACGATCGGTCACGATCCCTGCCGCCACGCCGACCACGACCGCGCCGGTCGCCATCTCGCCGCAGGCCCCGACCACCACCGCCGCCAGGGATGCGTCCGGAGACGCCTCGGTGTCCGCCGACGACGACAGCTCCTCGGCGATCGTCATCGGCGCGGTCGTGCTCGCAGCCCTCGGCCTCGTGGCCGCCGGCCTCACGGTGGCGCGGCGCCGACCGTGATGGTGCGCCCCCCGGCCGACCCCCTCACCACCGAGGGGCGTTCGGGGGGCGGCAACGCCGAGCGCTCGGTCCTCCTCATCGAGGCCGACCCCGTCGACGCCCACGCGTTCGAGGCGCGGGTCAGCAGCGCCGACGCGCACCTGTCCATCCGGATCGCCGACTCCCTCGCGTCCGGCCTGGAGGAAGCCCGGCGACACCGTCCGAGCTGCGTCGTCGTCGACCTGGCCCTGCCCGGCAACGAGGGCCTCGACGCGCTCGTCGCCATCCGAGACGCACTCCCCGAGCTGCCGGTCGTGGTCCTCACCGGCTGGGCGGGCGCCGACCTCGGCAGCCGGGCGCTCCGCACCGGCGCCCAGGACTACCTCATCAAGGGGCAGGAGAACGGCGGCACCATCGCCCGCGCCGTGCGCTTCGCCATCGAGCGGAAGCGGGCCGAGACCACCGCCGCCGCGCTCGAGGTGGCCGCCACACGGGAGCGCGAGCAGCGGCGCCTGGAGCGGCATCTCATCGCGACGCCGCACCTCCGCTCACCGGAGATCCGGCTGGCGGGACGGTACGTCGTGTCACGCGACGGCCTGATCGGCGGCGACTTCTCCGACTGCGTCGAGCTCGAGGACGGGACCCTCCGGATGGTGATCGGCGACGTCGCCGGGCACGGCACCGACGAGGCCGCGCTCGGTGTCGCCCTCCGCATCGGTTGGCGCACCCTCGCCCTGACCTCCGAGCCCGACGCCGACGTCCTGCCCCGGCTCGAGGCGGTGCTCATGAGCGAGCGGCCCGCTCCGAACGTCTTCGCCACGGTCTGCGAGATCACCGTCGACCGGACCCGACGCCAGCTCACCGTGCGATCGGCCGGGCACCCGCCACCGATCCTGTCCGACGGCCGGATCGTCCACGACGAACGGCGGCGCCCCCCTCTGGGCATCACCGTCGGGGACCGGCGTTGGGAGGGGACGACGGTGGACATCGACAACCCGGTCGAGGTGACCCTCTACACCGACGGGTTGTACGAGGTCCGGGGCGAGGCCGGCGCCATCCTCACCCTCGAGGACGTCGTCGACATCATCGTGCGGAACCAGGGGACCGAACCCGGCGTGCTGGCTCGGCTCCTCAGCGAGATCGAAGCCATGGCCGTCACGGGCTGGCGGGACGACGTCGCGCTCGCACGCCTCGCGATCGGCGGTCACGGTTGACGACGCATCCACCCGGGTATCGCGATGACGCCCGCGGTCCGAATCGAGGTGAGATGTCCCGGCCGCACACCGATAGAGACATGCGCGTCGCGTTCGAAGCAGAAGTCGAGCACATCAGGTCGGCTCGTGAGCTGGTGGCCGAGACGCTCGCCTCCAGTGGTTGGCCGCCCGCCGCCGTCGACCGCGCCCGGCTGGTCGTGTCGGAGCTGGCGGCCAACGCCGTGCTCCACGCCGGGACCGCCTTCGAGCTCAGGTGCTCCCTCCCGGCTGCGCTCCAGGCCCGCCTGGAGGTGACCGACTTCGCACCCGGCACGGTGCCTCAGCTGCGCGACCTCGACCGCAGCACGCCGGGCGGGATGGGTCTCCGCCTCGTCGACGCGATGACCTCGGAGTGGGGCGTCGAGGAGCACCCGCAGTTCAAGGTCGTGTGGTGCCGGATGGACGCCGGTGACGGCTGGGGGATGACAGGGACCTGAGCTCGTCGGAGCTCAGGCGTGCTCGCGGGGCAACGTGTCGTCGACCCCCTCGCCGACGGCCAACGGGTAGTGGCACGCCACCGCGTGCGGCGACCCGAGCAGCTCCGGGACCTCCTCACGGCAGCGGGCACGTTCGGCCACCACCTCCGGTCCGACCGGGCAACGCCCGTGGAAGCTGCACCCCGGCGGGCGGTGCGCCGCGTCGGTCGGCTCGCCGACGAGCACGAACGTCCGGGGCTCCGACCGACCGATCCGGGGGACGGCGTCGAGCAGCGCTGCCGAGTACGGGTGGCGGGGCGAGGCGAACAGCCGCTCCGCTCCGGCACGCTCCTTGACCGACCCGCCCTCCATCACTGCGATCTCGTCGCACAGGTGCCGCATGACGGCGAGGTCGTGGGAGATGGCGAGGTACGTCAGGCCGAGGTCCTCCTGCAGGTCGCGCAGCAGGTTGAGCACGGTCGCCTGGATCGACACGTCGAGCGAGGCGGTGACCTCGTCGAGGATCAGGAGACGCGGGTCCGCCGCCAGCGCCCGGGCGATCGCCACGCGCTGACGCTGGCCACCGGACAGCTCGAAGGGGTAGCGGTCGGCGAGCCGCGCCGGCAGGCCGACCAGGTCGAACAGCCGCGGCACCTCCTGCGCCGCCTCCGAGCGCGTCCGTCCCGGGACGACGCCCGCCGCCTCCGCGACGGCGGCCCCGACCCGCAGACGCGGATGGAGGGAGGCGTTCGGATCCTGGAACACCATCTGCGCCCGGCGGCGGAGGTGCGCCGTCTCGGCCGGCCCCCGCATCGTCGTGTCGACACCGTCGACCACCACGCGGGACGCGCCGCTGAGGGGCAGCAGGCCGAGGATCGCGCGGGCGACCGTGGACTTGCCGGAACCCGACTCCCCCACCAGGCCCAGCGCGCCGCCGGCCGGGATCTCCAGGCCGACCTCGCTGATCACGTCGACGTCCGAGCCCGGATAGCGAGCGGTCAGCCGCTCCACGTGCAGCATCACGTCGCAGCTCCCGTCGTCTTTCGTATTGCGACGTGGCAGGCCACCGCCGGCTGCCGGTCGTCGTCGCCCCCGTCGAGCGCCACGAGGTGCGGGACCTCCGTGCGGCACTGCTCCTCGACCAGCGGGCACCGGTCGGCGAACGCGCATCCCGCCGGGAGGTCCGAGGGGTCGGGAGGGCTGCCGGGGATCGTCGGGAGCGGCTCGTCGCGGGGCCCGTCGAGGGTGGGCACGGACCCGATGAGCGCCCGGGTGTAGGGGTGCAGCGCCCGCTGGAGGTCCGCCACGTCGAGGCGTTCGACGATCCGGCCGGCGTACATGACCACGACCCGGTGGCACACCTCGGCGATCAGCGAGATGTTGTGGGACACCAGCAGCACCGCAGTCCCCTCGTTGCGGTTCAACTCCGTGATGAGGTCCATCACGTCGGCCTGCACGGTCACGTCCAACGCTGTCGTGGGCTCGTCGGCGACGAGCAGCCGGGGGGTGCTCATCAGGCCCATGGCGATCATCGCCCGCTGCCGCATGCCACCGGAGAAGCGGTGGGGGTGGTCCCGGACCCGCTGCTCGGGATGGGCGATGCGCACCCGTCGCAGCCGGTCGACCGCGTCGGCGAGCGCCTCCGCCCGCGTCCGCCCTCCGTGCACCCGGACCACGTCGCCCATCTGGGCGCCGATGCGCCGCGCAGGGTTCAGCGACGACATGGGGTCCTGGAAGACCACCGCCAGCCGCCCGCCGAGCGCGTCGGCGAGCGCCCCCTGGTCCGCGGTGCGGAGGTCTCGGCCCTCGAAGCGCCACGTCGAGGTCGAGGACGTCGCGCCGCTGGGGAGCAGCGCGGCGGCGGCCATCGCCGTCATCGTCTTGCCCGACCCCGACTCGCCCACCATGCCGACCATCTCCCCGGCGTCGATCCGAAGGGCGACACCGTGCACGACCTCCGTCGCGCCCCCGTGCCCGAAGCCCACGGTGAGGTCGGCGAGCTCCAGGACGGGTTGACCCTGCTCCGGCTGCTCCGTCATGCCACGACCTCGCGCCGCGAGAGCCGGCGGACGCCACGCAGCTGCGGGTTGAGCGCACGACCGAGTGCGTCCCCGAACCAGGCGAAGGCCAGGCCGCAGACGGCGATCGCCACCGCGGGACCGAGCGTGCCGGCCGGGCGCTGGCGGAAGTCGCCGATGCTGTCGTTGAGCATTCGCCCCCAGTCGATGTTGGACAGCTCGGCGGCGCCGACCTCCGCCTGCACGCCGAGCCCGAGGAAGCTCAGCGCCGACACCGCGATCAGGCACTGGCTGAACATCGAGAACACCGCCACCACCAGCGAGTCCGACACGCTGGACAGCACGTAGCGGATCGCGATCCGGCGGCGTGGGAGGCCGAGCAGGCGCGCCGCCACGACGTAGTCGAGGTCGACGACGCCCGCCGTCGAGGTGACCGTCAGCCGGGCGAAGAACGGTGCGAAGGAGAGTCCGACGGCGACCGCCGCGGCCAGGCCGCCCGGCTCGAGCACCGCGATGACGAGGACCGACAGGAGGATCGACGGGAAGCCGAGCCAGGTGTCGATGACCGTCATCCCGGCTCGCTGCACGCGCCCGCCGATCGTCACGAGCAGGGAGCCGAGGACCAGCCCCGTGAGCGCCGCGATGCCCGTGGCGACCGACGCGAGCACGAGCGAGAGCCGCGTGCCCACCAGCGTCCGGGCGAGGATGTCCCGACCGGCGCCGTCCGTCCCGAGCGGGTGCTGGTTCGAGGACTCACGCAGGATGGCGCCGAAGTCGGTGGTGGTGGCCTTCTCACCCCAGATCGGCGGTCCGATCACGGCGAGTCCGATGATCAGCGCGAGCACCACCAGGCTCGTGATCCCGGTGGGCGAGCTGACGAGGGCGCGCAGCGCGCCGCCCCGTCGTCGTGTCGCAGCGCCCGTCACGCCGCCACCGTCGTGCGGGGATCGATGGCCGCGATGGCCACGTCGGCAAGGGTGTTCACGACGACCACGGCGAAGCCGATGAGCAGCGCGATCGCCTGGACCACCGGGAAGTCGCCCACCTGGATCGCGGCGACCAGCGCGCTGCCCAGACCGTTCCGGTTGAAGATCCCCTCCACCACGACGGTGCCGCCGATCAGGGAGGAGAAGATCACGCCGCCGATGGTGATCGCCGGGGTCAGGACGTTGGGCAGCACGTCACGCGTCATCATCCGCCACGACGGGAGCCGCTTGCTCCGGGCCGTGCGGACGTAGTCCTGGGCGAGGACCCCGAGGGTCTCGAGGCGCACCACCCGGGCCAGCAGCAGCGCCGGCCCGAGCCCCACCGCCAGGGCGGGCAGGACCTCGTCGGTCCACGAGCCCTCGGGCACGCGCGGGAACCACGAGAGCGAGTACGCGAAGCCGTAGATCAGGAGCACCGCCAGCACGTAGGGCGGGATCGAGCCGATGAACCCGGTGCCGGCGCCGAAGCCGAGCTCGAGCCCCTTGCGCCGGTTGCCGTCGGTGAGGAGCGCTACCAGCATCCCGAGCGGCACGGCCAGACCGACGACCACGAGCGTGCCGGCCAGGGCGAGGCGGACGGTCGACCAGAGGCGATCGGCCACGACGGTGCGAACCGGCTGGCGCTTCTCGACCGACGTGCCGAAGTCGAACGTGACGGCGGACTTCACGGCCCGCGCGTACTGGACCGGCAGGGCCTCGTCGAGGTGGAGGTCCTGGCGCGTCCGCTCGATCACGCGGTCCTGCTCCTCGGCGCTGAGCTCGCCGAGCGTGCCGATCGCCTTCACCGCGGGGTCACCGGGGACGAGCCGCACCGCGACGAAGACCACCGTCACGAGCACGAGCGCGACCACCACCACGCGCACCAACCGGCGGAGGAGGAAGCGCCCCCAACCGTCGTTCACGGGACCGCCACTGCCGAACCCGGCGGGGTGTGTGAGTTGGGCGCGTTTCGAGCGATCACGCCGAGCGGATCGAGAACGGGAGGATCTTGTAGTACACGGCGTCGAAGGTGACGCCGTTGCCGAACCAGTACTTCACGGGCTGGTCCAGCGGGATCGTGTCGGCGTTCTCGAGGAGGGCACGCTCCCCCTCCTGCCACTTGGCGCAGCGCTCATCGGAGTCGGGCGGCGCCGCCCACGCCGCGGTGCCGGCGGCGACATACGGCTCGTTCTTGATCTTCGACAGGTTGTCCAGCGCCCCCGTCCCCGACACCTGGTTGAAGTAGAGCGCCGGGAGCGGCGTCCCCGACACGAACGGGTAGGAGCCGAGGTCGTACTCACCGACGAAGAAGCGGGCGTACGACTCGGTGCGGATGCCCACCTTCAGGTCGACGTCGAAGCCGCCGTCGCGCAGCGCCTGCGCGATGTAGTCGGGCGCCTTGAACTGGGTGTTGTCGCCGACGACCCGCAGCTTCAGGGGCGACCCGTCGGGCTTGGTCCGGAACCCGTCGGGGCCCTTCCGGTAGCCCGCCTCGTCCAGCGCCGTCGCAGCGGCCGCCGGATCGAAGGCCGGCAGTGCGGTGGCGTTCGACGGATCGAAGCAGTCGATGTTGTCCGTGTAGAGCGTCCGGATGGGGTTGCCGAGGCCCTGGGTCTCGGCGGTGCCGCCCTGCACCGAGTCGATCAGCATGGCGACGCCCTTGCGCAGCGCCGGGTCGGTGAACGGCTCGCCGTCGCGCTGGTTGAAGACCACCGCGTTGGTCCCGTAGGCCGCCGCAGGGACGTTGACGAGGTCGGAGTTCTCGCGGAGTCGCTGGACATCGGTGGAGAGGATCCCCGCAACGGTGTTGGCGTCCTTCTCGACGAGGTCGGCGGCCGTCGTGTCCTCGACCACCAGCTTCAGCGTGATGACCTTCGGGATGTCGGTGATCCTCGTGTTCTCGGGCAGCGACGCGTAGTCGTCACGGCGCTGGAGCACGTACTCGTCGTCCTTCGTGAACCCGGGCCGGAGGGTGTAGGGGCCGGTGCCCGCCGCATCGACCGTCTGCATCGAGGCGGGATCGTCGAGCCCCTTCGGGCAGATGATCTGACCGCTGTTGGCGAGGCCCGTCAGGATGTCGTTGTTGGGCCCGTTCAGCTCGAAGGTCACGGTGCGGGCCGCCGGGTCGGCGGTGATCGACTTGGGTCCGCCCGGACCGAAGATGCGAGCCGTCCCCGATCCGTCCTGGGCGAAGCGCTCGAACGAGCGGGCGACGAGGTCCGCCGTCATCGGCGTGCCGTCGGAGCAGGTGACCCCCTCCCGGATCGTGAACACCGCAGAGGTCGGCGCCTCACCCTCGGGCAGCAGCTGCCACGAGGTCGCCACGCTGGGCTCGATCTCACCGTCGAGGTTCCGGCGGACGAGGGTGTCGTACACGAACAGCATGAACTGCTGGGCGCCGTCCTCCGAGAAGGAGAGGTGCGGGTCGAACGTGTCGATGGACTTCGGGATCAGGACGGTGATGGCCTCCGGCGCGGGACCCGAGCTGGCGGCGCCCCGCCCGGTGGCGTCCTCGACGTCCGTCGCCCCCGTCCCCCCGTCGTCGTCGCCGCAGCTCGCGGCCAGCACTGCGACCGCCGCGACCGCCGCGATCCCCACCCATCGACGTGAACGTGCCATGCGTACCCGGTCCCTTCTCCGTCGCCACCTGGTGGCGCCCGGGGCCACGGTAGCGTCGGAGAGTCACGGAGCGGTGTTCTTCGACCACGCCGCGTGGTCACTCGCGTCGGTGGGTCGGCCCACGCCTACCCTGTCGCGGTGACCGTCCCGGCCCCCCACACCGGCACCACCGTCGACGCAACGCCCACCGCCGGGCCGGCCCCGTCGAGCCGGCCGACCACCGATCCGGCGACCGGGCTCGACGCAGCGGCCGTCGCCGAGCGGGTGCGCAAGGGCCTCACGAACGAGGTGCCCGCCGCGCCGTCCCGGACCGTGCCGGAGATCCTCCGCGCCAACATCTTCACCCGCTTCAACCTGCTGATGTCCGTGCTGCTCGCCATCGTCCTGGCGTGCCAGGCCTACAAGGACGCGCTGTTCGGCGGCGTGGTCGTGGGCAACGCGCTCGTCGGCATCGTCCAGGAGCTGCGGGCCAAGAGGACCCTCGACGCACTCGCCGTCCTGTCCGCACCCAAGGCGCTGGTCGTGCGCGACGGCGAGGTCAGGACGATGTCGGTCGACGAGATCGTGCTCGACGACATCATCGAGCTGCAGCCGGGCCACCAGGTGGTCGCCGACGCCGTCGTCTCGACGACGTCCAACCTCGAGGTCGACGAGTCGCTCCTGACCGGCGAGAGCGATCCCGTCGTGAAGTCCGTGGGCGACGAGATCATGTCGGGCAGCTTCGTGGTGGCCGGGACGGGGCGGGCGCAGGTCGACAAGGTCGGAGCCGACGCCTACGCCGTGCGCCTCGCCGAGGAGGCCCGCCGCTTCACGCTCTCCCGGAGCGAGCTGATGGCCAACGTGAACAAGATCGTCACGTGGGTCGCGTGGGCGCTCATCCCCACCGGCGCGGTGCTGCTCTGGAGCGCGCTGCGGAACGACCACGCCTCGCTGCGGGAGTCGCTCGTGACGACGGTGGGTGGCGTGGTGGCGATGGTGCCCGAGGGGCTCATCCTGCTCACGACGGTGGCGTTCGCCGTGGGGGTCGTGCGGCTCGCTCGGCGCCGCACGCTGGTCCAGGAGCTCCCTGCCATCGAGATCCTGGCGCGGGTCGACGTCGTCTGCCTCGACAAGACCGGCACCATCACCTCGGGCGACATGGACGTGGCGGAGATCCGGGACCTGCCCGATGGCCCCGACGAGCAGACCTCACGCGCCGCCCTCGCCGCCATCGCCTGGAGCGACCCGCACCCCAACGCGACGCAGCTCGCCCTGCAGGGCGCGTTCGACGCCGCCCCCGACGACTGGGTCGTCGACGGGACCGTCTCGTTCAGCTCGGCGCGCAAGTGGTCGGCGACGTCGTTCCAGGGGCACGGCTCGTGGGTGGTGGGAGCGCCCGAGATGGTCATGTCGGAGGCGCAGTACCGGGACCTCGCCGAGGAGATCGGCGCCGAGGCGGCGAACGGGCGGCGCGTCCTCGCCGTCGCCCACGCCGACGAACCCCTCGCGGGCGAGCAGCTCCCGTCCGGCCTCGAGCCCGCGGCGCTCGTGATGATCGAGGACCAGATCCGCCCCGACGCCCCCGACACGCTCGACTACTTCGCCCGCCAGGACGTCACGCTCAAGGTCATCAGCGGCGACAACCCCATCACGGTGGGGGCCGTGGCGGCGCGGGCGGGACTCCACGACGCCGACAACGTGCTCGACGCCCGCACGCTGCCGACCGACCCGGAGCCGCTCGCCAACGCCGTCGCCGCGACCACCGTGTTCGGGAGGGTGTCACCCCACCAGAAGCGCTCGATGGTGCATGCCCTCCAGGCCCGGGACCACGTCGTGGCGATGACCGGCGACGGGGTGAACGACGTGCTCGCGCTGAAGGACGCCGACGTGGGCATCGCCATGGCGTCGGGCTCGGAGGCCACGCGGGCCGTCGCGCAGCTCGTCCTCCTCGACTCGAACTTCAGCGGGCTGCCGCAGGTGGTCGCCGAGGGGCGCAAGGTCATCAACAACCTCCAGCGGGTGGCGAGCCTGTTCCTCACCAAGACCACCTGGGCGATCCTCATCGCGCTCGTCGCGGGCGTGTCGGGCATCCCGTACCCCTTCCTCCCCCGTCACCTCACGCTCGTCGGCACGTTCACGATCGGCGTGCCCGCCTTCTTCCTGGCCCTGGCGCCCAACGCCGATCGGGTGCGGGGCAACTTCTTCGGCCGCGTCGCGCGGGTCGCGGTCCCGTCCGGTGTGGTGGCGGCGACGGCGACGCTCGTGGCCTACGTCTGGGCGAGGACCCGCCCGGAGCTGTCGGAGGCGCAGACCCAGACCACGGCCGCGCTGGTGCTGACGGGCGTGGGCATGCTCGTCCTCATCCGGACGTCGCGCCCGTTCGTGATGTGGAAGGGCCTGCTGGTCGGGGCCATGTGCGCCGCCGTCCTGGCCGCGATCGTCACCGGTCCGGGACGCCGGTACTTCGAGCTCGACCTCCCGCCCTCCCTCGGGATCTGGGTGGCCGTGGGTCTCGTGTCGCTCGCCGCGTGGCTCCTCGTGCTCGTCGAGGTCGTGCTGCGGCGGGTGCTGGGCCCCGCCTGAGCCCCGATCCGCTCGTGGCCCCGGGGAGCGCCCGGCCAGACTGAGCAGCATGCGCCCGACCACGACGCGGGGACCGTCGCGCACCGTGGCCGGGTTGGCCCTCGCGAACTTCGTGCTGCTCGGGTCGGTCGCGGTGATCTTCCCGCTGCTGCCCGACATCCAGGAGGCGCACGACCTCTCGACGGGCGAGATCGGCGTGATCTCGGCGATGGCGTTCGCCGCCGGGCTGATCGCCCAGCTGGGTCTCGCGCGGTTCGTCGACCGGGGGTACGCCCGGACGATGCTGATCGCCGCTGCGCTGGTGTGCGCCGCAGGTCTCGTGTGGGTCGCCGTGGCCGAGACCCTCTGGCAGTTCATGGGCGCTCGCTTCATCGAAGGGCTCGGCTACGCGCTGTTCGGGCCGGCGGCACGTGCGGTCGCCGCCGCCGAGGACCCCGACCGGATGGGCGCCAACCTCGGGATGCTGTCGGCGGGCGAGCTGGCCGGCATCGTCGTCGGACCGCTGATGGGGTCCGTGTTCGGCCAGTGGTGGGGGCTCGACGCGCCCTTCTGGATCCTGGCCGTGGTGAGCCTCACGCTCGCCGTCGGCCTCACCCGGGTGGACACCAGCCGGCTCGATGAGCAACGCCACCAGCAGACCCGCCGGGCCACCCTGCGCGGCGTGGTCGCCAAGGGTCCGGTCCGCCGTGCGGCCCTGCTGCAGCTCGCGCTGTTCCTGCCGGTCGGCACCTACGACGTGCTCTGGGCCCGCTATCTCACCGACCTCGGCGCCAGCTCCCTGTTCGTGGGGCTGAGCTTCAGCATCTACGGCATCCCGTACGTGGCGGTCGCGCTGTTCGGCACCCGGTTGATCGACCGCGTCGGCGCCATCCGCTCGGCGTGGTGGAGCCTCGTGGCGATCGTCCCGTGCGTCGTGGGGTACGGGCTCCTGGGACGTCCGGGCCTGCTGGCGGCCGTGTCCATCCCCGAGGCGTTCGCCAACGCGATCGGCGCGCCCGCCGCGCAGGCGGCGATGGCCGAGGCGTGCGAGCCCGAGGAGCTCGGCACCGGCCAGGGCCTCGGCGGGGCGATGGGCATCGGTGCCGCCGGGCTCGCCGCGGTGTCGATGGCGCCGCTCTACGACGCGTGGGGCGGCTTCGCCGCGTTCACCGCGACGGGCGTGTCCATGTTGGTGGTCGGCGCCGTCGCCCTGTCGACGGGCGGTAGACGACGCCCGGTCGGGGCAGCGCCGCCAGCGCTCCACGACGGCCTCGACATCGGAGTGGCTCAGTCGTCGGGCGGGGCGACCTCGGTGAGCGCGGAGCGCTGAGGTCCCGTCGCCTCGAACGCCCGTCCGAGCAACCCGCCCTTGGGTTTCAGCAGCCCGGCGAGGTCGTCGGCCGGCGGTTCGGGCTCCGGTTCGGGTTCAGGCTCCGGTTCGGGTTCTGGCGCAGGCGGCGCCACCGCCGGCACGGCGACGACCGGCTCGACGTCGGGCGGCTCGACCTCGGGCGGCGCGGCGGTCACGGTCGCCGGCGCGTCCACCGCCGTGTTCTCCGACGCGGCACGGGGCGCGACCTCGATCTCCGGACCCGAGAACTCGAGCCGCGGCGCATCCAGGTGCCCCCACGCCCTCGCCCGGCGGCGGGGCGCC
>JAEZFI010000273.1 GCA_023437745.1 Actinomycetes bacterium | reverse complement strand
CTCGGAGCGCGGCCACCGCATCAGCAGCACCAGGGATCGGCCGGGAGCCCAGCCACACGACGCCATCGAGGTCGAGGACCCATGTCGTCACGAAGCTGTCGTCACCCGGCGCGACGGGTCAGGCGATCGTGATCGACTCGTCCAGGTACACGTCCTGGATCGCGTTGAGCAGCTCGATGCCCTCGTTCATCGGGCGCTGGAACGCCTTGCGACCGGAGATCAGGCCCATGCCGCCGGCGCGCTTGTTGATCACGGCGGTACGGACGGCGTCGGCGGGGTCGGACTCGCCCTTCGACTCGCCGCCGGAGTTGATGAGGCCGATGCGGCCCATGTAGCAGTTCGCCACCTGGTAGCGGGCGAGGTCGATCGGGTTGTCCGAGGTCAGCTGCTCGTACACCAGCTTGTGGGTCTTGGCGAAGCCGATCGCGTTGAAGCCGCCGTTGTTGGTGGGCAGCTTCTGCTTGATGATGTCGGCCTCGATCGTGACGCCCAGGTGGTTCGCCTGACCGGTGAGGTCGGCTGCGGCGTGGTAGTCGACGCCGTCCTTCTTGAAGGCGTCGTTGCGGAGGTAGCACCACAGCACGGTGAACATGCCGAGCTGGTGGGCCTCCTCGAACGCGGCGGAGATCTCCTGGATCTGACGACGGGACTCCTCGGACCCGAAGTAGATGGTGGCGCCGACGCCGGCCGCGCCCAGGTCGTAGGCCTGCTGCACGGACCCGAACGGCACCTGGGCGAAGCTGTTCGGTTAGGTCATCAGCTCGTTGTGATTGAGCTTCACGATGAACGGGATCTTGTGGGCGAAGCTGCGCGACGCCATGCCGAGCACCCCAAACGTGGTGGCCACCGCGTTGCAGCCGCCCTCGATGGCCAGCTCGATGATGTTCAGCGGATCGAAGTAGGCCGGGTTCGGTGCGAAGGACGCAGCCGCGGTGTGCTCGATGCCCTGGTCGACCGGGAGGATCGACACGTAGCCGGTGCCGCCGAGGCGGCCCGAGCCGTGGAGCGACGCAAGGCTGCGGAGCACCTGGGGCGAGCGGTCCGACTGCACGAAGATCCGGTCGATCGAGTCGGGACCGGGCAGGTGGAGCGCGTCACGAGAGATCGTCGAAGACTGATGTGACAGCAGGTCGTCGGCGTCGTTGCCGAGCAGTGCGTGGATGTCCACGGTGGAATCTCCTCAGGGTGTGCTCGACCCGGCGCATCCCGGATCGGCGGGCGCTGCTGCGCCGCGACCTGAAGCGTACGGGACCGCCCCGCGCTCCGGAAACCGGGGCCCTCCGCCCGGAACGGCGATCGGGCTGTCTGGCCCGGGTGCCGGCCGCTGGGCCATGCTGGTGCGTCCGTCTCGAAGGGGACTCGGCCCACGCGTCGACGTTGCTCCCCCGTCCCGAGGAACCCGATGACCGAGCCCGCCCTCCGCATCCCCCCGACCGAAGGTCTGGCCAACGACGCCGTGTGCGACACGGCCTCCGACGCCGGCGTCGTCGCCGCCGAGCCGGTCGTCGAGGCAGCACCGGTACGTGGCCGCGACGTGGTCGCCCGCCGGTCGCGGGCGGCGCGCAAGGCCGACGAGAAGGCCGGGCGGGGTGCCGTGCGCTTCTCGATCATCGTGTCGGCGGTCCGCTGCACGATCACCTACCTGCTGCTGCCGGCGTGGGCGCCGCTCAGCGCTGCCGGGGCGGCGTCGTTCATGAAGCCCGTGGAGTTCGTCCTCCACATCGTGGCGATCGTGTCGGTCTCGTACGGCGTCCGCCGCTTCTGGCGCAGCGGCCACAAGTTCAAGTGGTACTACCTGGCGCTCGCCGTGACGGTGACGTTCATCTCGCTGATCGCCATCGCCCAGATGTTCCTGGACTGACGACCACCTCCGCGTTCTGGGCGCGATGTGTCCCGCCGCACGGGACAATTCGCGCCGAGAAGTGGGCGTGGGCTCAGTCGAGTGCGGTGATCCGCTCGGCGACGTCCGAGAACTCCGGATCGATGCCGTCGATCCAGGCGAACAGCGACCGGGCCCGCGGGATGTCACCGGCCCGCTCGTAGAGCGCAGCCAGGGCGTAGGCCCGCCGCAGGTGGTGGTCGGCGGCGTGCTTCGGTGTGCGCCAGCCCTTCTCGAGGAGTCGGATGGCGTCGGCGACCTTGCCCTGGTCCGCGAGTGCGCCCGCGGCCACGATGCGCCCCTCGGTGACCAGCTCCGCCGAGGGGGACGCCTCGCGCAGCTCCTCCCAGAGCTCGGCGACCATCGCCCACTTGCGCTGTGCCCGGTAGCAGTCGGCGAGCACGGGGTGCTGCTCCACGGAGCTGCCGGTGAGCGAGCGGAAGGCCTCGAGCTCGTTCGTGGCCTCCTTCCACTTCCCCAGCCGGTAGTGCACGAGGCCGAGGAGCTCACGCACGCTCGCCGCCTCGGGGACCTCCATGGCGATGGGACGGAGGATGCGCCGTGCTTCCACGTACCGCTCCCCCTCGAACGCCTCGGCCGCCTTCCGGATGCGAGGTTCGAGCGTCGCCGCCCGGGTCGCTCCGATCATCCCGGCGAGGGGCTCGACCTCCACCGGTGTGGCGTCACGCCGCCCGCCGCCGGCGCGCCGGGGCCGTGTGGGCTTGCTGCCGACCCGGCCCTCGTCGACCCACCGATCCCCCGCGTCGGGCTGCGGCCCCTCGTGGGTGCGTCCGCCGGAGATCCGCATGGGTCGACCTGCCACCCGAGGCGCCGGGCGTTCCTCGCGGCGGGGCCCCTCGTCCCGTCCGGGGCGGCCATCACGACCGGTCCCGCCGTCACGCCTCGCACCGTCGGAGCGCCCACGCCCCGACGAACCCGGACCCGAGCGGCCGGCCGCACCGCCTCGTGGCCCCGCCCCGGTC